>NZ_JBGCCF010000011.1:0-150498 GCF_041262385.1 Lysinibacillus sp. RC46
CTATATCAACAACCGACCAAGAAAATGTCTTGGTTGGAAAACTGCAAACGAGGCTTTTAATGAGCAATTGTTGCACTTAATTTGACAAATCATCACAGGAAAAAGGAGTTATTCTTAAAAATTTGGTATAATGAGAGAGTAACGAGATAGAGGCTATATGGGCGATTGGTAATCAAATTTTCACCTATTTTCTTCGAGTCCTTGAAGAGAAAGGAGTTGATACCAATGACTATTTTTGAAGCAATAATGGTAGCTATAAGTTTCTCTACGCTTATAGTTTCAGTAATTGCATTGTCGTTTACTTTTACACAAAAAAAAGTAAACCGCCTCCGCCTGCCAAGCATGTGAGTCGGTTTACTTTCTTCTCATTGCAAATCGCCTTGTTACGAAGACCATTTGGTGCTGTAACACTAAATGGTCTTATATATTTTATATACATCTTCAATATGAACTATAACACGGAGATAAGTATTTATTCAATTAGAACAAATATTTACCCAAAATCAATAAATACAGAATGATAGGCTTTACAAGAAAATAATTAATTCAACATGAGAAAGAAGAGAACTAGATAGTTGTATTTTGCAAAGAAAAAATACATAGTTTTGCAATTACACAATGTTGCAACTTGACATGGAGGCCTCTGAGGGCATGAGTAATGAACCAAGAAGCCAGCTATATTAAGGGCTGGCTTTGCCTATACGAGGCTATCTGGTCCTCCTCTCCAAGTAAAGTTGCAACGCCAAATCAGGTTACAATACTCTGTCCTTTTATTTTGCAATACACAATAGTTGTCTGTTTTATGTATTATTGTATAAAATTCACTTGATGGTTTTTTACACTTTCCTATGCGGTATTTAACAATTTCAATTTCCAACGTATTAATGCGTGTTCAAGGGATTTTTCAGGTACGATCAAATGTGTTATGACAGCTGCTTTGACAGCTCTTGTTTGTTATTCAACTCCCATGAAAGAACGAAATAATCTTTCATTCTCTGTGATGTATCGCTGGTTTTTGCCCTACATGGATGGCTAACGGGGCAGTTTTGTTGAAGAAAAATGGTAAAATTAAAGAAACAAATTGAGGTGGAAATATGCTTATAAATGACTATATGAATGAAAATTTTCCTAACTTAATTCTTAGACCACCTTTGTTTTATAACTGGGAAATCAGCATACGGTTCGAGTTAGGGATAGAGTGGGATAGAGAATACGATTATGAAAATAGTCCTTATGTACAGGAGGTTTATAAAAGGGCTGTCACGCTGTTTGAATTGCTACATTTACAAGACGAGGAAATTGTTATTGTAGTAGATGTGAATGATTTTGGAGATGGAAAAACCTATAAGCACAAAGCGAGGATTTTTTCTCCATATGTCTATGATAAATCAGTCTTATATAAATTGAAGCATACAGAAATGCCTTATATTTTTCCTGAAGATGATGAGGACGGAAAATATAAAACACATAGGTTTACCCTTGAATGTAAAGTATCTGATATGAAGTACATTCCATTGTTAAAAGCAGTATGCAACCAGGATTTAGGGATTCAACCAAGTATTTTTCATAGGATATATTTTTTAAATATCAAAAGGAAAACCATTTTTCACGTTTATGATGATAGAGGATGTGATTTGCTTGCTACCTCACCTGAATCTATACGAGACATTTATAATACATACAATGATTGGATATTAGATTACGATAAGGACGAAATAGATAAAGTGTTTAAATAAATCCTTATTGTACTTCCATGAAAGAACTTAATCATCTTTCATTTTCTGTGGTGTAGCGCTGGTTTTTGCGCTACATGGATGGCTAACGGGTGTTTTACTTCAATAAGGGGTAGAGCCATATGACTAACGTAAGCAGGATAATTTAATAAGGATTAAATTTAGGAGGTTGATAAATGAGTTTCTGTTCATTTATAGCAACAAATTATGAAATGCCAGAAGTAGAAACAAAAGCGAAGTATATTACTGTTAAGGAAGCTATTGAATTAGAAATAAAACCACATGAGTTGGTACCTTGGGAGAAGATGGACCCTAATGCCCAAATATTATTTGTTGAAAATGAAGATGACTTAAATGAATTGGACATTAAAAAGGACGCTTACTATGATGTAAGTGGATATACAAGTTATCCATTCATTTATGAAGTGAATTTTATCTATTCGGAATTGAGGGCAAGGCAATTACTGGAGTACCTAAAAGAAAATATTAGAGAAGGACAGATATTAGAACTATGGAGAGTGTGGATTGGTCATGACGATAATGAAATAAATATACCGTATATTAGATGTTATTATGAAGAATTATCTCTAAATCATTTAGTACAAATGTACAATTGGAACCATGAAAAATATAAAGAACAATATTGTATAGTATTAGAAAGATAAAAATATAAATAATCCTTATTGAACTCCCATGAAAGAACTTAATCATCTTTCATTTTCTGTGGTGTAGCGCTGGTTTTTGCGCTACATGGATGGCTAATGGGGCGGATTGGTTAAAGAATAAATGTTATAATATGGATATGGTTGAAAAGTAGATTTGATAATGGAAGGTGTATTTGTGTGTTTTCATTTATTATTATAGCTTACTGTATATTTGTGGTAATCAATCTTATACACAAAAATAGAGAATCAATAAGACAATTAACGGCTAAACAATTAATTCTCGCTTCTTTTTCCTATCTTTCCACGGTGCTATTGGGGGTTATTTGTATTTATTATGGAGGTAATTGGATTGCTGGACAATTTTCAAATCGTTTTCTGCAATTAGTTGTTTTCATTTTGATAATAGTCATCACAATATCTTTATGCCAATGGCCATTTAGAAAAATATTAAATAGAGTTACATCAGGTATTTTTCCAAAGAATTGAAAAGTAAAAATTTTTCTATAGCGATTGTATCATAAACACAGTCGCTTCTTATGCTAACGTGGCAGTTTAGTTGAAGAGTGTTGTTTAACTTGTTGTTCAACAATCGGGCCATATTATTGAATAACAACCTTTTCTTTAGCTAATGTAGCAGGTTAATAATTAAAAGTTAGGTAGGATGTTATGCATAGAAAGCTAAGTAATATAGATTTCAGCTATTTTAATATACAGTTAGTCCTTTGTTGCCACATTTATTTAGGCAGTTTCTTATAATAAGTTAAAACCCCTTATGAAATTCAGAAAATAGACAATATTCCAATATAAATTTACACTGATTGGTGTATATGTTCTCTGGTGGAAAAAAATAACGCTATGCCAAATGCTTTTTATCATTCATCTGTAGCTGCTTATGGATATGCAGCTAATTATGATAAAGCAAGAAGTTATTGGAATGGTAGCAGTAAAGTTAATATTACTAAAACTACTTCATCTGCAGGTCGTCCTGATATTTATTCTGTCGGAACTACTTCTGTAAGTGGACTTTTAGGACAAGCAGGTGGATATAATAGTTCAGGGAGTGCAGTATCATTAGATAGTAACTGGGATTACGCTACATCAATTATTTATGATAATCAGATGAGAGCACAGTCAAATTATACAGCATCTCGTATAAATTTTAATGCTGCTCACGAAGTAGGTCATACTATTAAAATGGCACATGTAGGTATACCTCACGATTCAGTAATGGTTCAAGGTTGGTGGGAAATCCCTTCTGGTTTAACAAGTTATGATTCAGGTGAAATTAATAAAAAATGGTAATAGGAGGATTTCTATGAAAAAGTCACAATTTTTAACTATAACTTCATTTTCTTTGTTGTTATGTGCATGTGGTAATGATCAGGTAGCTGAAAAACCTAAGAAAAACGAAGAAATAGAAACCGTAGTAACTCATGGAAGCTATATTGCGTATGATGCTGAAAGCCAATTATTTAATGATGCTGAACTTGTTGTAATGGCGAAAACTGACAAAAAATTCGAAGATAGAGAACATGTCGTAAAGTACATTTCATCAAACAATGAATCTGACGCTGGTTTACCTCCAGTAATTGAAGATTTCTATACGAAAACACCAATCACAATTTCTAAGGTATTGAAGCAAGATGAATCTTCTTCAATAACTGAAAATGATAATCTAACAATTATAGAGCCAATTAGTTACGATGAACAAAAGAAATTATCAATTGAAAATTATGCTGAATTAACTGATGGGGAAATGTACATTCTATATTTAAAGAAAAATACTTTTGGTGAATATAGCATTATCAATATGAATAACGGTAGATTTAATTTAGAAAGTAATGATAAGATTCAAAGTATCTCTGAACATGGACATGAAATTGACAAAGAGAAACACGAAGAAATGAAATCTGATGTAGTGAAAAGATTTGCAAACGAAATGGAAGAAATCGGTATAGATCCACAAAATTAAAAAAAAATAATACTGCTATTCAATTAAATCAATTAATTTATCTGTCATCTCTTTGGAAATCGTATAAATAGTATGAGTATCATCTGTTTTCATTAATGCACTTTTTCACTATCCACAATCCAAAATTCTGTTTCTTATTATTTACATAAACAACATCCATATATAAATCTGGATTCACCATATTTACCATATCATTTTCCTGTACAGCACCTGATATTATATTACGGGGGCTTCAGTGCAATAAGGGTTGTTCGATCCACTTGTTCTGAATGGCGGTAACATATAAATAGAATCTCAATGAAAAGTTACCAAAGGACGCTTTGGGAAGGTTATACTTTAACTAACGGGTGCAGTTGTTGAATAAGCGCTGTGCTATAATTGGATTATATTGAAAAAAGTGTATGTTAAAATTCGAACAAAATAAATTTATATGTAGGGAGATGACTACTTTATGAAAAAGAGAATTTCTATAGTATTAACAACGATAGCTATCATTACTTTTGGTGTTTTTATTTATTATGGGTCTTTGACCGAGGCTAATAAGGAAACCGACAGTATTGTAATAGATAAAGATGGAGAAGTAGTAGAACCACTTAGTGGTAATAACGATAATATGGGTCATTAATACACATTAATATCGGCAGACATTTTTCTTGACGTTCTATTTGTACCAATATTCTCCTAAGCAATCGGGCGCTTTAGTGCAACAAGGACTTATAAGCTATACAAAACAATCATAATAAACGTTCCCAAATGTAAGTTTGGAAACAGACTTAAAGGCAACGAATGTTGTGAAATCAACAGTTTCGTGGCTTTTTGTATGCACATTATTTATACAGCTTTTTATGCAAGCAGCACAAACACTTGAAACATCAATATTTACACGATTATGGCTTACTGTTTAGTGTGCATAAAATCATGTATATTTCTTAGCGTTGTAAATCCACCTTTTTTAGTTATTCATTCATGTTCATCAAGCCATTTATAAAATGGCACATAGTTTGGATTGCTGGTAATATCCTTCTTGCGATGTGCATCATCTAATTGGCTTTGTAAGCTGCGATGCTGGTATCTTTTTTCCCTTTATTAATATTAGAATTTGAATACAGGATATTGCAAAATAACAGAAACAATGGAGGTATGAAATTTGAAGATCCGAAGAATAGATCATGTGGGTGTAATCGTAAATGATCTCCCTGCCGCTAAAGAGTTTTTTCTCGATTTTGGACTTGAGGTAAAAGGTGAATGGGAAATGGAAGGAGACTTAATGGGATATGCAGTTGGGCTTAATGACGTTAAAGTAGCGTGTGTAGGATTGGGAACGACAGACGGTCAGACATGGATAGAGCTAATCAAATTTTATTCACCGTCAGATGAAAAAGATTTTCAGCAACCCTTTGCAAATACACTGGGTATCCGACATATTGCATTTACTGTTGAAGATATTGAAGCTGTTGTTGCCAAATTGAAAAAGAAGGGTACGAAAATCTTTAGTGAGATACAGCAATATGAAGAAAGTTATAAATTATGCTACGTTCGCGGTCCAGAAGGAATTATTTTGGAGTTGGCTGAGGAAATCAAATAAGTTATGTTAATTAAAATGAAAGTACGACTCTGCGTTACTTTCTTATTTTTTTAGTTTGTGAAGAAATGTACTTAAATTAACGGGTGCGTTGATTAAAAATCATTGAGTTACATACGTAGCTCTTTTAAGTATTTCTAGAACTAACAATACAGGATTGTTACATAGGATGACACAAGAAAAGGCGGTAAGTTTTAAGTGAAAGAATTAAGAGACTTGATTTCAACAAGAAAAGCTGGCGTTACAGATTTTGATATAAAATCAGCTGAAGAAAAATTAGGTGCAGTTTTTCCTGAACAATACAAGGAACTTTTTCGATTAGTTAATAATGCCGAAATCGGCGAATGGACTCTTTTTCCGATCAAAGACCAAAAGAATCCTAAAAAAACTTGGGATGATGTCGTAAGGCAAAACCAGGATGCAAAAGATGAAGAAATGTCTAGTGATCTAATAGCTATTGGTGATGATGGTACAGGGGATAAATTATGTCTTCAAGTTATAAACGGGAAAATGAATGATGAAATTTATATTTGGAACCACGAGACCGCAGAAATAGAGGAATATACCTCAAATTTAAAGGATTTTATTAAATTGGATTCTGAAAACGGTGAGTTCGATGAAGATGAATAATGTCCAATAATAAGATAAACGCTTGTTCAACTAACGGAGCTTTACTTCAATAAGGAGTAAAGCCTTTTTCTACTTAACTATTGGAGCAAGCTATCTCAATAAAAAAGGTTGAATTTACCATTTCTGTGGTATTATGAATGTACTTTTAGAAGGGTGGGGCGAGTTCAGTTGAGTAAAATGAAGCAGAGTACAAAGTTAGATTTAGAGAGAATAGTTTTCATTGGGAGAACTTTTGAAGAGTATTTGGATATGTTCTTACTTTCAGAAGAAGAACTACGAGGAAAGAAAATACTTGATTGTCCAGCAGGAGCTTGTTCATTTACAGCCATTGGCAACAAATCAGGTTTCGATGTAACCGCTTGTGACATTGCCTATTATCATTCTGGTGAAGGTCTAAAAAATAAAGGTCTTCAAGATATTGAACACGCAATGAAGCATATGGAAGAAGCTAAAAACAACTATAAATGGGACTATTTTAAGGATGTAGAAGGTCTTAGAAAATTTCGTTTAACGGCTTTACAAGATTTTGATAATGATATGAAGAAATCGAGTGAAAGATAAATACCTGTTAAAATGCCTTCTTTGCCATTTAAGAATGATGAATTTGAGATTCTTCTCTCAGCACATTTTTTATTTATGTATGCAGATAGGTTAGATTATCAATTTCACTTAGAAACGCTAAACGAGCTGTTGAGGGTTACAAAAGAGGAAGTTCGTATTTTTCCTTTAGTTGATTTAGAGGGAAAAAGATATAAGCATTTAGACAAACTAATAAGATATCTTGCTGACAATAACTGTACTGTTGAAGAAGTAAAAGTTCCATATGAATTTCAAGAAAATGCTAATTCGATGTTGAAAATAAAAAAAGGTTAGAAGAACAACGTTGGGCGGTTATCTTTTTGAAATAATTTTTATTGAACTAACAGAGCTTTAGTTGAAGAAGGCTCATTTAATTGATCAAACTTTTTTATAAAATTCTCATACTTAGTTAGAAAGATTAGCTCCATTTTGATCAAACTTTTTTCAAAATGGAGTTTTTGCATTTGCTGATAAATAAAGGTTGAAGGTAATTTTTAATCAATCTTACATTGCAATAACCATCGCTTTTGAGAATCTAAAAGGGAGTAAATCGATGGTGATTTACTACCTGTTTTATTATTTCGTGAAGTTAAAAAGCAATAATAGTCCCATTTAAAAAATGTCTTGATAAAGTGTTTGCAATAAGCTTTTTATCGCTTATTGTTTCTGTAATTGCATTGTCGTTTACTTTTACACAAAAAATGTAAAGGCAGCAAAGCGACATGAGAGGCCACCTTCAAATCGAGAATGAAGGTGGCTTTTCTCATGTTATTTGCGATAGTTGGGGGATGGAGTTGGAGAGGTAGCTGACCGATAAAATTCGAATTATACAAATTTTCTGTTGATTTTTCACGAAGGGTTATGTCACACTATAGTAGTGGAATTATATTCCAACTTTTTTTCTGCGAAAGGAGATGTTTTTTAATGACAACTTATATGGTATTGGTGGTTTTAACTTAACCGAATATCGGGCATAGTAAATTCCAATTTTTGATTATAGCTTGGAATGAGAGCAACCGGGAATATCACCCGTGTTTTTTGCTATGCCGTAAACAGTAACCTTTCGTGAATACTGCTGTTAGCGGGATACGATGAAAGTCGTATTCCTTTTTGATTATAGTCGAGTTTTGACTTTTCTCCGCGAAACAGCAGCTTCTTAGGAGGCTGCTTGTTCGCGGTATTTTTATGCCCAAAAACAACTTTTAGGAGAGGATCTGTTCAATGATTGATTTGAAACAATACGGCTATATCGAAGCCGAAACGCTGCCGAAAGGTTTAATACCTGGAAGGGTTACGGAACTACAGCGAGAGCAATATACCGTCATCACCGAACAAGGAGAAGTGACCGCTGTATTGAAGGGCGCTTTCTACCACACTGCGGTGACTCGGGAAGATTTTCCGTGCGTTGGCGATTTTGTATTTTTACAATACAACGAAAACGGTGCTTCGCTCATTGCCAAATTGCTGCCTCGCCGCTCGAAATTTTCCCGCGCGGACTATTCGGGACACGCAGTAGGCTATGTCAAAACTATACTGGAGCAAGTCGTAGCAACGAATTTTGATTACGTATTTATCGTGTCATCCTTAAACTGGGATTTCAAGATCAGCCGCATCATGCGCTACCTGACACAGGCACGGCAGAGCAACAGCCAGCCTGTCGTAATCTTAACAAAAGCTGACTTGGCTACGGATTTCAACACACCGATAGCTGAAGTTCAGAAAGCCGCTCCTGATGTGCCAGTACATGCAGTTTCCAGCCACACCGGGAATGGTTTAGACGGGTTGAGCGAATATCTCCAACCAGGAAAAACCGTAGTATTACTCGGTATGTCTGGTGTGGGAAAATCTTCGCTGCTAAACGCTTTGATGAATCAGGAAGTGATGACTGTCAAGGCTATCCGCGAGGCCGACAGCCGGGGCCGGCACACAACAACGCATCGCCAGCTTTTCATGCTCCCTTCCGGTGCGATGGTTATTGATACGCCTGGTATGCGTGAACTTGGGCTGTTCGGTGCGGACGACGGGATCAGCGCGGGATTTAACGATGTGGAGGAATTATTCACACAGTGTCGCTTCAATGACTGCCGCCATCAGACGGAGCCGGGCTGCGCAGTTCTTGCCGCCCTTGCCGATGGTTCATTGGCACAAGAGCATTGGGAGCGTTACCTTGTACAGAAGCGGGAAAACAAATTTGTGGATGATAAATCGGGGTATCTCATAGATAAACGGGCGTGGCAAAAGTCGATTGCCATGCGACATAAGGGTAAAAAGGGAGGAAACAAGAGATGAACAACCAGAATGAAAAGTTTGTAAAGCCCGAAATACTGACGCTTGTTTTGAGTAAAATGCTCGACAAGACGATAATCCGCGCAAATTATCAACTTAAAGAGTTGCAAGGCGGGACAATAGGAATTGTTCGGCTTGTAACAGGCATGGTTGAAACTTCTGATGGTGAAAATCTGCCGTATAAGATAGTTTGGAAAACACAGAAAAAATTTGAGCGTTATGGTGATCCAGATTCATGGCGTAGGGAATACGACTTCTTTGTATCGGATTTCAAAAAGGTTTTCTCCGACTCGTTCCGTTGGCCGGAGTGTTATCACGCCGAAATAAATGGCGATGAGATTCAACTGTGGATGGAATATATTGATGGTGTGTCAGGCTTAAATCTAACCTCGGAAATGTATGAACGTATAGCCCAGGAATTGGGGCGATTTCAAGGCAAGTTGTACACTGAACGACCAAACATATTGCAGAATTTACCCAATTTAAGCAAGGTGGAGTTTATGAAAAACTACTATCTGCGTTATCGGTCATGGGATGTTTTGTATGATTATATACGGTCCGATGACTGTGAAATCCCGAAGCACCTGTGTAAAATGCTCATAGACTTAGATAGCAATGCGGACGAAATATTCAGTCGAATTGAAAAGCTACCAATAGTGCTTTGCCACAGAGATTTTTGGGTGGCAAACATATTCTATTCGGACAATAAAATCGTACTTATCGATTGGGATACCGCCGGATGGGGGTACATGGGCGAGGATATCGCGAGTTTAATAACTGATGAAGCGGACATCTGTCATATGATTGACTACTACCAAAAATGCATTCCTGCATATTACAGGGGTTTTTCGGAATATGCGGATGTGTCCCATATATCCGATCATTGTATCTATGAACTAATTCTTGCTATGTTCGGATACAGGCTCGTGGAGTGGTATAAATTCGCTAAGTCGCCCGAAGATAAAGCATTGCACCTTAGTACCTTGCAAAAAATTCATGAGATGAGAAATGTGTAAATAAATATAACTATTGTGTCATAATATATAAAAAACTGAATGTATCTGTTTGATGTATCGTTTTAATATATGGAATTTAACAATTTTAAAATAAGAAAGTAGAGAAAACAAATGAAAATAACTAATTATCCATTAATGAATAATTTGAGTTTTGTTTATTATTTCTCCTATCTATTTCTTAGAACTAAAAGTTACAAAACCCTTTAGTAGAGTTAGCATTGGTGAATATTTTGTGTACCCTATTTTGAGAAATATGGAAATGATATTTGGAATGTTTTAGGCCATGTGTGGAAGTGGCTTGACTTAGAGAGGAGATAAAAAGATGATTGAATTACGAAAAATAGATGGGGATAACATAGATGAAGTAATAGCGCTTGATGTTGAAGAAAACCAGAAAGAATTTATATTAGAAACTACTAACCTTAGATGCTTCGCAGACGCTCATATGTTGAACACAGATGGTATACCAGCTTCTCCATTAGCTATTTATGCGAATAATACGATGATTGGATTTTTGATGTATATTTATGATACGACGGATCATGAATCATTTCAAAATGAAGTTTATTACGGGGAGAAGGCCTATTTCATTTGGCATTTTATGATTGATAAGAGTTATCAGGGGAAAGGATATGGCAAGCTTGCCTTTGAAAAAATGTTGGCGGATATTGAAAATTTCCCATATGGGGAAGCACAATATGTAGACCTCTTCTATGATAAAAGTAATGTCATAGCTAAAGAATTATACGCCTCATTTGGTTTTGTAGAAACAGGCATCATTCAGGATAATTCGGTGCATGCGATTAAAAATCTAGATGAGAAAATAACAGAAGCCGTAGTAGAATAGAATCTCTCGGGAAGCAATGTCGAAGAAAAAACCGATTTTATTAACTCTGTTTTAGCAAAAATATAATATTTATACCACAGGCGCGATTGTTCATGATCTATTGAGCGATTCATTTTTTATAAAAATCAAACTTAAATATTTGCTAAGGAAGTATCCATTTTGATCAATCTTTTTTCAAAGTGGATTCTTTTTATTTTATTCAAAAATGCTGGCTTGCGAGGGTGTTTTGATCAAACTTTATTTCGAAGCAACACCAAGGGGTTTTCTGATGAGGAATTTCTAATAGGGTCGCGATATGTTAACTGTAAGACCATCCTGACAGATGGTTTTGGATTTCCTCTAATAATGGTATCTCATATAAACTACAACCGTATGGAATGTACAATGTATGAACTCCAAAAATAATGAATATTATTATTATCTTTACTTTGGCGAAATTATCCGTAATGGTGAGACAGAATCTTTTAGCCTTTTAGAATGAAATTGAAAGAGGAGGGTTCATGATATGTCGCAAAACATCATTCCTAAAGCCGCTGTGCGCGGGACAGCTTCAGGAGTTATCTTCATGGCATTTTTCGGTACTCTATGGGCGGGAATTGGAATTAGAGGACTGCAAGGTTTTGGATTTCTCTGGCTGTTGATCTTTTCCCTATTGATTGGTGTCATATTGCTTATTGGAGGAATCGTATTGATAACGAATTCAAAAAGGTTATCAAACGAGAGGGCGGAAGGGAATTCTCAGCGTTGGAAACGAAAGAATATGTGGTTCGGTATTATTTTCGGTTTAGAAGGCGTATTGATAGCCATTGCTGCCGGAATTTGTGGATCTACCAATCATTTGGATTTGTTTGTCCCTGTTATGGCTCTTATTGTCGGTGCTCATTTCTTTCCTCTAGCGCACCTTTTCCAGGTGAAGATCTATTATATTACGGGTTCACTTCTTTGTCTGCTTTCGGCAATCGCGCTGTTTACTTTCCTTATTAATGTTACCTGGGGTAATTATCAAATTATGGTATGGTGGACATCTGTTGGTTTTGGCTCAGCTTTGATATTGTGGGGGACCGGGGTGGCAGTTTGGATAACAGGCCATAGACTGCTAAACAGGGCTCTGAATGGATCCAAAGAGGCTTAGGTATTTTTCAGGTTTTAATGTTTTTTGAAGACTGTTTGCTCAAAGATTCTTTCAAATGTAGTGACACCATTGGGCACAGTTGATATTTTTGAAGGTGAAGAGTTGGATGTATTTATAAGATTCGATACGGTAATTGTGCCGAAAAAATGAGCCTTAGCTTAATATGCTAAGGCTCATCCGAGGTTCGCCCTTCGGTACACCGTGTATCTCTCTTTCTACTCCAACTCCCTGCTATCAAAAATATCTACTTAGACAGAACTTTTTTCTTATTGAACTAACAGTGTAGTTTAGTTTAATAAGATGCTTGTAATCAAGTGATAGGTGGTTGCAGAAGTGTAAAAACAGTTTTTGGGAAGAAATAGCGAAGTACCAGCCTTAAGTGGGCTGGTACGTTGTAAGATACAATATTTAAATTTGCTTTATCTACTTTGTATTTAAAAATAAATGTGTTAGTGCTTGTTTTAGTGAATAGCCTGACGATTTAATAAGTAATCTAAATCGGTATGTGTTGATTCTAATCCTCCTTCACGAATACCTTTTTGAGTCATTACTAACATTGGAAGGTAGGCTTCAGGTACTCCAGCACCTTTTAACATTTCTTCATATGAAGCATCGTCTACTGCTAATAAAGGAACTTCTTTGCCTAAGACTTCATTTAAAGTATCAACAAATTGCTGTTGTGTTAAATTTTTACCAGAAAGTTCATAAATCTTATTTTCGTGACCATCTGCTACTAAAACATTCGCTGCTACCTCAGCTAAATCTGGGCGATATACCCAACCGATTTTTCCTTCACCAGCAGAAGTTATCCAAGGGGCACCAGTCATACAGCCTCGAATTGTGCCAAGTTCATTTTCTACATACCAGTTGTTACGTAGAATCACATACGGAATACCTGATTCAATAATTGCTACTTCACCTGCTCTATGAAGACCAGCAAGGAAGAAGTCATTTCCTTCTGCTCTCGTAACACTTGGATAAATAATTTGTTTTACATCTGCTGCTTTGGCAGCTTCTACTGCGTTTGTATGCTGACGCATAACTATTTCAAAGTCACCAAATGTTGACATAATGAATAAACGATCTACACCTTTGAATGCTGTAAGTAATGTTTCTGGATTTTCAAAATCTGTTACACGAACTTCTAGGCCCTGCTCCTTATAGCTAAGGGCTTTTTCAGAATTGTCGTCACGCACACCAACAATTATTTCTTCAACTGATAATTTGGGAAGTAAGTACTCAACAATTTTATAACCTAAATTTCCAGTTGCACCAGTTATTAAGACTTTCATAGAATCTCCTCCACTACAATGTTATTTTTGATTTTTGTTCCTAATGCATATACTATTACCAAAGAAAGATTTATGTAAGTAGGCACAATTTAATAACATAGTCATAAAAATAGTACCTAAAGAAAAGGAGGTTTTATTTTGGCACGTTTTAGTTATCAAGATGAAACGGTCTCTGAAGAAACGCTGCAAGAAATTTGTCCATTAACAGTTGCTCAAAATGCAATTGCAGGCAGATGGAAAATCGTAATTTTGTGGCATTTAAGCAAAAATGAAATTATTAGGTTTAATGAATTATTGAGGCTGCTACCTGGTATCTCGAAAGGAATTCTAACTAGACAATTAAGAGAGCTTGAAGAGGATGGTCTAGTACACAGAGAAGTATATAAAGTTGTTCCACCGAAAGTAGAATATTCATTAACAGAGCAGGGGCAAAAGTTTATACCTGTATTAGAAGCAATGCAAGTTTGGGGTAAAGATTTACTAAATAAAAAAATATAGATGTATGAAAAACTTAAGGATTAATAATTATTACAAATACAGGTATCGAATTAAAAAATGAACACTCTCATATAGAATTCTTTTCTTATTGAACCAACAGTGGCTTAGTTAAAGAAGGATTTACTAAAATCAAAACATAAAGACCAAGTTAATCTACAAAACGTGTAGAATCAACTTGGTCTTTAAGTATTAACGGCAACAAACTATACGAATACAGCCTTTTTGAAAAAGAAATTATCACTGCCTAAAAATTGGTAGACAAGAAATGCGCTTTAATTATTCAGCAAAAGGGCGCTATTTTCGAATATATAAGTAAAACATGATCAAACCTTTTTTAATTCAAACCAACAGAAAGAGACCCAGATAGTTATCAAGGTCTCTGTTTTATGTAACTGAATTTTTTAGAAATGCTATTCAGCTAATCGCTGTTTGCGTACTCCTAAAACTATCGGACATAATGATAGTTTCGGGAATACGTGTTTTTATTCACATAATAGAATTTGACGTAAAAACGATTGCTTTTTAGCAACGCATCGATCTGATATCACAAAACCTGCATCTTTTATCATGTCATCAATTGTTTCAATTGTAACGACAATAACCTTATCGGCAATCCTGCGAGCGTGTTTTATAATATCAAATTGATCTTCTGGTGATGAATGCGTAAATAAGTTATAAGGTAAATCAATTATGGCGACATCATAGTGTTCCGTTACTTCCGAGATTGGACCTACTGTAATTTTGCCTGTTAATCCAAAATAAGCGATGTTTTCTCGGGCACCTTTACAAACATTGTAATATATATCTCGCCCTTCCATATTAATTCCCATGGAAAGGGCTTCAATAACGACTGTCCCAATACCACAACAAGGATCAATCGCTCGAATATTTTGAGGCTGGGGAACTGCGATATTCGCAACAGCACGAGCTACTCTTGTACTAAGTGCCGTTGAATAACTGTTTGGTTTGTGTAAATGTTTAAGCCAAATGGATTCACTCTTCATATACTTTCCAAAATACCATATTCCATCTATTAAAATTAGACCAAATACAATTTCGGGATGAGTTAGGTCTGGTTCTCCCTCAATGCACAACCCTATCTCACGTTCTAACAATCGACGCTCTGACTGACGAATTTTCTTCGTTTCACCTATATCCATACTATTTAAACAAACCACTTTAAAAGTTGCTTCATTTATGTTTATACCCTTCACCAATGTCTTGATGTTCTCTACGCTATTATCTTCATATAGCACTTCAAGTCGTTCTTGTATAAAAGGGCTACGGCTTGGATCAATTTTATTATTGCTTATGATATAGTTTGATTGGGAATCAAGGCTAAAAAATGAACGCATCTCCATTCTACATAGATCGTATTCGTCAACATGATGTACATATGTGTATATAAATTTATTATTATTTTGCTCGTTGCTCAATTGATTACCATCCTTTTATATTGTTGTTCACTTGATTTCACTATAGTTAATAAAAAACAAATGAGGTTGTTTATTTTGTAATCGTATCATAGGCGTCTCTATCAAGCCACTCGATACACATTTATGGCGAGATTCAATCGATTAGAGGGAATAGTAGAAATAATCTGTGAAAAGAAATAATATAAAAATAAACATCTATTCATTTCAACAGGTCAGATCAATTATAGGAGGGTGTTAAAATGGTAGTAAAAGAAGATATTATACATAGAAAGGGAGCTAGAAAGGCTAGCGATATCCCTGGTGACGTTTTAACGTTGTTGAATCAAGGGAAAATAGAGAGTGTTAATTTAACGGAGTGGCAAGCTGTTCACCATATTACTTTATTAAAAAATGTTCTACCATCCATTGGGCTAGAAGAAAAGTTAGAATTTATACTGACTGAGGTAGAGAAGCAAAAAGTTGAAACGGGAATGAAGGCCATACGTTTAATTGGAAGTTTGTTAGATACAGTCTTAATGGATGAGCGTGCAACAAAAAAAGAGGAGCTAATTACAATATGCGCTCATCACGTATCTGATAGTGTCCGATGTTGGGCGGCATTTATGAATAAAAACAATGATTATTCTTTAGAGGAAAAGCTTTTGTATATTCAACCTTTCGCAGCAGATCATCATTTTGGTGTTCGGGAAATTGCATGGATGTCAATTAGGGAGGACCTTTCGGCAAATATTAAGAATAGTGTAGATTTGTTAACGGAGTGGGCGAAAAGTGAAGATGAAAACATTCGTAGGTTCAGTTTAGAATCAATCCGTCCTCGCGGAGTATGGACAAAGCATATAGAAATATTAAAGGAAGAACCGCAAATGGCACTTCCTATTCTAAATTTGCTTAAATCTGATCCGGCTAAGTACGTTCAAGATTCTGTCGGCAACTGGTTAAATGATGCTAGCAAAACTCAATCAGAGTGGGTAATAAACCTATGTGATGAATGGCAAAAAGAATCTCCAACTAAGGCAACTGAAAGAATCATTAAAAAGGCTCAAAGAACAATAGTAAAAAGTTAATTGGCTATTGAAAAATGTATTCGCAATTGAATACGGAAAAGATAAAATCCGTGTAAATCCGTACATCCAGGTATCATCGTAACACCAATGACAGCAACAACGATGGAAGAAGGAGGAGCTCTTCCTTTCTATAAAACGTATACGCAGCTTCCATACTTTGGTGAACCAGAGGATGTAGCCTATGGCGTTGTGATTTTTAGCATCAGACGAATCACGCTTTATGACAGGTGCAGAATTAGTCATTGATGGCGGTTGGACAGCTATTTAATAAAAAGAGAAAAAGCTAGGCTTCATACAGAATGTGAGCCTAGTTTTTTGTTATGTATAAGAATGGATGCAAAAGAAGAGAATCTCCACAAAAAGGGGAATGAATACCTGTGTGAAACAGGGAAATAGGTAAGCAATAGAAATGCTCAGTTCAGCAAAAGAACTTTTTGGATAGAACTATAGTTAGGGTAGCGAAGTATAATGTTTATGGTAAGATGAAGACGAAAAGGGGTTTTATTCCATATTATTTACAGGCGCAGAAAACGATGCCTGGATTGAATTAATATCGTTTTAAATACTATTATTCATATGATGGAACGTACTTGGGGTTTGATCCTGCTGGCGGATATCCTGAGTTATATAGATACGTTTGTAATCCGTATGGGTTATTTGATAGAAGACGAGCTTACAGCGCCTGTGTATGATTGGAGGTATTAAAACATTATGCCATTATGGAATGACTTTATAAATGCTGAAATTCCCAGTCCGGGAAGCGGTAAATGGTTTCAAATCATAAATAATTCAAAGCAGTATTGTGTTGAAATAAAAAACGATGAACTCGTGATTTCTAGGTATCGTGAAAAGCACAGTATACAATATGACTATTTAGATTTAAAAATAATTGGCACAGATTATGGAGAATGGGGAGGAGAGTTAAAGGTTGTTTATCCGGATTCATCAGAAATATTATTAAAAAAATGTAATGTCAAATCAATATTTGAATATAAAGGAGATCTATATTTTTTAGAAGGCTTAGAACATCTGTATTTAAATACAGGAAGTTTATATCAGCTAGTTTACGATGGTACAAACTTTTCTATTAGAGAGTGTCTTGATTTAAAAGAATGTCCAATTGCTTTTTATATATTCAATAGTCACTTGTATATACTATCTAGCGAAAATTTATTTAGTTTATCTAGTGAAGATGGAACATTTAAAAAGAATATTATATTCAATAATTTCCCATTCAGTGCTTTTGTACCGAACTCACTTATTGTCTATAAAGGGGATTTTATTATAGGGATGAGAGGAGGATTAGGGCGAATAGATTACGAAAATACTAATAACGTGCAGTATATGCAATTGAAAAAAATTTGATTTTCAATTTTTTATTATGATGAGCCTGCTTTGGCAATGAAAATGTCCAAGATTGGAGAGAGGTTTATGAAAGTAGAAGAGGCTTTAGAAATAGTTTATGAATATACCATTGGTGATAACTCTGTTCTACATTCTATAAGAGTGGGATTGGGATTAAATGAAAAAAACTATCATTCATTAATTGAAGCAATGAAGGTACTAATTACGGAGTATTCAAATAAACCAGAAGTTCCTAAAAAATTAGCTTTATGTTTTGTAGATATCAGCAAATACTTTTATTTTCATGACGGCAAGTATTCTACAGAAGAGGAAGAAAAATTTGAAGATGCAATTCACGAAATAGCATATTTAGCAGAAGAATTATTTGGATAGATTTAAATAAGAGATGTTAAACACTCGGGACAATGAAAGGTAGTAGAGTTCGTTTTATTTTTGGATTATTACAAAGACAAATATTACATGGAGGTTGAATAAATGTTTTATAAGTGTTCATTTCAGCTAACACGAGAAGATATCGAAGAAGTTGAAATGTTATTAAGTTTTCAACTACCTCAAGAATTGAAGAATCATTACCTTCAATATAATGGTGGTTTACCTAAAGACCCTTGCTTTTTTGAAGAACAGTCAGATTTGGAAACTCGGGTACATGTTTTCCTTCCAATGAAATATCGTAACAATATCGGGTACACATTGGAAGAAGGATATTTAGATTTCAAAAACCGAAATATTATTCCTCAAAAGTATCTACCTTTTGCAAATGACGCGGGTGGGAATATCTTTTGTATAGACCTTGATTCAAAACAAGTGGTTCTGATTTATTTAGATTTAGGAGAAGTAACAGACAGATGTATTTATTTTTTAGCAAGTAGTTTTATGGAATTTATCAATAATCTCGAAGAATGCTTGGATGACGAAGTAGAAGATGATTCATATGAATTCTGATATAAATAAGAGTGAAATTTAGTTCCATACTATGAACTAAATCTAAAAGATAGAAAGTAAGAATCAAAATAAAGGGGATGTCCAAGCCCTTTTTTAAAGAAGGGGTCACCATAGACCTCACTACAGCTACAAAATTTTGATTCCAAAATGGGAAGATGGGCAATGGAGGAGAAAATATCTATGAGAAAATTAAATAGAGACGAGCTTATATTGCTTGTAACTAGGATAATGAATGCTGAAGGAAAAACAGAAGCGGGGGATGATCAGTTATTAGAAGAGTTTCTTCATAACGTAATTGATCCAGAAGCTGCTAATTACATTTTTTACGATAATTTACTCCCAGAGGAAGTAGTTGATAAAGCTTTGAGTTATAAACCCATTCAACTATAATAGAATATTTATAGTTTCTTAACGGAAAATCCTATTCCCTAGACGAAAAGATTGAGCAACTAGTGAACTTAATTATAGAAGTCAAGAAGATTTTATCTAAATCAAGAACGCCTGCATGGGATATATAAATACTAGAAAAGGATTCGAAAAAGAAGGAGTTAAAAGTGAAAAATAGCATTGAAGGTATACAGTTGGAGGAAGATCATCTATTGGTAGAGCAGTCTTTATCTAAGCCAAGAGGGTGAATTTAAAAAACTAAGGAAAGGCTGTGAAATTATGACGGAAGAAAAAATGAATTTAATCAGTGTTAGGGATGTGTTATCACATCCAGAGAAAAATCCAGAGACTTGGTTTTATCTTCCTCCAAATTCAAAAGAATGGAATCTACATACAAAGGGGATATTTTCGCTAGATAGCTTTGATTTTCCACCCGATTCAGATGATTTTTTACCAGAACAAGTGAAAGAAAATGGTTGGATAGAAACATTGGATGGTACAAGTATTGAGGATGTAATTGACAATGTAAAGGATCAGTTAGAAAATCCATCACTAGATCAGTTACTCCAAGCGTTCATTTATTATTTTGAAAATGATGCGTTTTTGGTTTTTTAAGTAGTTAAATTAAAAATAAAGATAAAAGAGTAGAAAACCTAAATATAGGATATTTTCCACTCTTTTTCTATTAGAAATGGAAATGCTTCATTTCGTTTATTAGTGTCTACCCTCAGAAATCAGGACTTAAAAAAATAAATGGAGGAGCATTCTAAAGAATGAAGTATGATGATAAGGCTTTAAAAATTCTATTAAATTATAGCTTGTTGAATCCAGAGAAAACATCAGAGGAAGATTTTCAATATGCTAAGACAGCAGGTTATACGTTTGATAAAATTTTACAGACGCATAATGAAGCTATTGAGAATGCAATGTTTGAAATGAGGAAATGTAGTAAAGGTTTCGCGGCCGATTTATTTCTGGCCAGTTTAAGTACCCAGCGTTTAGATTGGAGATCAGGTTTACCAGTATTTGTGATTATGAGACAATTTCCTATTCATAATTTTAAAAGTGATTTTATCTCTTGTGAGATATGTGCCAATAATGCCGAAGATTTAGTAGATTTAACATTCATAAACAAAATTCGTTTTGGTCATGGTGGGGTTATTTCAGGTAACATATATGATTTTTCATTTATACTTCAACAGCATAATAAGCTTCCGCATATAAAACCGACAAAAAAAGATTTTGATATTTTTCAATCTGTTATTGAGATTGTTAGAAATACAGAAAGTAATGTTACACCATCTAAAGTACAAAATAAGATTAGAAAGATTGAAGGATTTAAATCAAATGAAGAACAAAGAAAAGCATTACTAGAGACGCTTGGTTTTTGTAGTATATTAGAAACAGAAGAGCATAAAGGTTTTTTACATCAATTCATAAATCTTGGTTTAGCTCCAAGATCTAGACATAGCTCGGATTGGTTATATCCCGTGGATTGGTGGAAGGGGAGAGACGGGATAAATCAAGATGCACTAAAATTTTGGTTTGGTGAATATGAGGAATTACAAAGTTTGTTTACGTAAAAGTGTAATAAATATTCGGAAAACTGCATGTGTTTTTTAGACAGGTTCATAAATTGTAAGCTTATTTGAACACCCTATCAATGGCCTAAACCGTTGATATATCAACATTTATAGGAGGAGGAACTGAATTGAAGGTAATCGTACAATATGTTCCAGAGGACAGTACTACTTATAAGAGTTGGTTCGTCATCAAAGATGAATTGGATGGAAAATTTAGTAAAGATACATCTAGTCCTTGGGATATGGGAGTAGAGGCTCAAACTGGTTATACATACTATCCAGTAGATAATGCTGTTATTTCGCTCTATCCTGCAAAGTCGTCGGATAAAAAGGATGATTTGAATGGTGACAGATACAAAGGAAAGTATTTAATACTACTTTCAAATACTGCTGATACTGAAAGGTTTAGCTCTTATAAAATGTATACTTGGGAGGAAGCAATTAATATTATTTCCCAATTGAAGGATTTATCATTTAAAGCTGCATTACGTGTATGGAAGTCAAAAAAATTTAAAAATACAATGAGAAATTGAAATTGTAGTAGAATTTGTAGTTTATCTTAAGATAAGATTAATTCTTTTACGAGAGTAGCATAAATATCCTTTGGGATTATTGCTACTCTTTTTTTTATGATTATTATTGCATTTTTTGAGTGATATCCCTCTTTTAATGAAAAAAGTAATCGTGTTTGAAGCAAAGCAAAAAGTACTAACTATAGTACGAATATCTTGGGTGAAATTCAAAATAAAGGTACTTTAAGGAGGCAAAAAATGGATTGAAATATGCTATTGTAGATTTATTAGTAAACTTGGTATGTCCATATGGTGTGTGATTCCTCGTGGTAAAGAGGCAGATTTTTTCAAAGGGAGTGATGATAAAGCTTTAATAATAAATTCTACTGTTCAAAATAGGAGTTCGAAGAGGATATTATGGTATTCGACAAAGTTTATAACTAGAAGATTACTTGATCGGTACATGTTTATCCGGAACAGGAAAAAATAATTACACAAGTTCGGGAGGGGAATAATGGAAATATGTAATGATGAAAAAATAGAATTGAAAAGAAAAGAGCTATCGAATTACTTTAATAGTTATTCAAAGGACATTCATCAGCATTATCTTAAGTTGAAGAGCAAGGTTACTAAATGGTCGTATTCTTTAGGAGTCACTGAAGAGTTAATTCCATTTGAGAATTTAATCCCTTCCGTCATATCAATCAAGAAAGGGAAGCCTCTTGCTAAACCCAGTAAGTCCAACTTTGAGTCGAAAAATTTAGTTACCTATGGTATCGATAATAATGTAAATATTCTTTTGGTGATTAGAAAATATGATAAAGATGTTACGAAATATGGAGAAAACATAAGATATGTAGATTATATAAATGAGGAAAAAGTAATCGTTAATGCGCATATTTATGAGTCCAATCCTACTACCTCTAAATTATCTTCTCTTTGCCATGTTTATGAGGAAAATGGTTTAGTGTACTATGTTTCAATTACACCACCTAATAATTGGTATGTTAGAGTTGATGAGTTGCAAGATAATAGAATTAAAAAAATATCAATGTTTGCTACAAGTTGGTATAAACAAATGGATTACAGTATTTACTATGATAATAGTTCCGTTTTATCAAAAATAATGATTGGTGAACATTTGCATTGGGAAAATCGACTGTAAGTGTAAAAATCAAAAAGGAGCGGAAGGATGCGTACTAATAAATATTGGAAGTATTTTGATCGAGCGATGAAAGAGTATAAAAAAAGAGTAATTTCAGATGAGGAAGTAAAAGAAATACTAGATAATCGGCTAAATGAAATGAAAGACTTAATTCAAAAAAATGAACGAAATCGTTTAGCTGATCGCTTGAAAATGGGAATAGGTGTTCACCTTGAAATGAATGCAAAAAATAGAATACTAAATGGAGAACCATCAGCATGGATTTTATTAGAGCAGCAACTATTTTGGTTGATTCAGATGATTAAAAGCAATCCTAATAGAGGGAGTGTATCAGACAGTTAAATAGGGGGGCTTATCGGACTTTCCTTATTGTGGGGTTATGAAGATATTGCAGAGCTAACATACAAATATGCAACTAATATGTTCACAAAAGATCGAGATTTTTATTCTGAGAATAAGACTCATCATGTTTTTATGATATGCCTATATCATTATTGGAAAACTGGGGAAATGCCTGAATTGTTTAATATTTCACCAGAAAATCATGTCTACCAAAGATTAATGTGCAGTTGGAACGATACAAATGATTTTGGAGAAAATCTTTATGAAATATGTGATTTTCACATCTATAGTTTAAGCGACACACCTCATAAATCAAGTGAAATTTTATCGTTTGATTGTATTCCTTACGATTATTATTGTATTCAATTAATAAGAGAGAAAGAGGGATTAGCTACACCTAATATAGAGCATCCGTTGCTTCAAACACCCCTTGCCGAAATTCCTAAGGATAAGCCTGGATATAAAATTGATGAGGATGAGATTTTGCAATTCGTAATACAAAATGAAAAAGTACCTGATTTACAACGCCTTATACGCTAAAAGCATTGGATGGAAAAGGAGTGAGTGTATGAATGCACTGTTACTACTTGTGAAAAAGCTTTCGTGTGATGTAGAAGAACAAATTTTTTCAGAGGTTTCATTAGCTATAGAAAAGCCAGAAACCTATTTCGAGAAGTTCCAAGATCGACTGGATGAAAGAGGAATAGATAGCCCCATTGATCAATTGGCATGGATTTCTTTGGTTGATGCACTTCTCGATCATGATTTGGCATTTGAACTCGATTGGAAAGAATCAGGGTTATACATTTGTGATGTTGTTGATGAATTGCTAGATAGGAAAAAAATGGCGTGCATAAGTTGGGGAGATTTTGAAGATGGAGAATTTGATGAGCTACCAACTTCCCAATGTTTAAATGAAATTTCCGAAAAATTAAAGGAAGAGGGAATTTCGTTGGCATATTTGGATATTGATAGTGACTGTTACGTTCTAATCACTGTTCCATCATCTGATATTGATGAAATAAAGAAGTTGGTGCAAGAAGCGGGATATAGAATTCAAGATTCTTTCTGAAGTAGCTATCCTCATTCTCGTTAGAAGTCAGCACATAATCTAATATAAACAGGAAGTATTAGGAGGCAACAATGTCTTTTAAAAAATTAAAATCCATTCTTTCACCACCCAATTTTGCAATTTCTTTAGATGACTCTCCGAAATGGAGCGAAGTTGAAAATAAATTAGGTATAGTATTACCTGAACCATATAAAGAGTTTATCGCTTTATATGGTTCAGGTAATATTGGTAACTTTATAATGATATATTCTCCTTTTGCAAAAAATGATAATATGAATTTCTTTATTCAACAAAATTTGAATAAAGGTGCATATTTAACTTTAAAGGAGAGTTTCCCTGAGAACTTTCCATATGAGATATACCCAACAAATGGAGGAATCTTGACCTGGGGACGAACTGAAAATGGGGATACATTAAATTGGATTGTGAATACTCAAGGTGATTGGGCTATTTTAGTAGATGATGGATCAGGTGATTACTTTGAATATAAGGGCTCTATGACTGGTTTTCTCCATGATGTATTAAGTGGTAGTATTATTTGCCCTATATTCCCAAGTGATTTTCCTAATAAAGATAGTAAAAATACCTTTATTGGTTTAAAGGATTAATGATCGAAAAGTTGAACTAAAAAACTATAAACCTGTCGCAGTATTTAATAAAGTATAAATCATAAGTATTGCAAAATTATTCATTCAAAAGTCATATTTCGAATTTTTATAGCGAAAAAAAGAGGATAATACATAAAAATTCAAAAAATTAATTGACGCTAGTATTAAATGTGTGATAAAAATGATAGTATCAATTCGGAAAATTAATATTTGGGCAATGATAGGATTAAGTAGTGAAAATCTCCCTATTTCAGAGAGCTGATGGTTGGTGCGAATCAGTATATAGATGATCATGAATTTCGACCTGGAGCATCTTTCATAAATCACACGTTGTGAGGAAGTGGAAGACGGTAGTGAATACCGTTATCAAATAAAGTGGTGAAGAATTTTATTCACAACTAGGGTGGTACCGCGATATCTATCGTCCCTACGTATTTACGTAGGGACGTTTTTTATTTAGGTCTTATTCTTGTTGTGTTTTCATAACTAGGGTGGTACCGCGATATTACATCGTCCCTACGTAATTGCGTAGGGGCGTTTTTTATTAAAGTTTTACGCTTGTTGTATCTTCATAACTAGGGTGGTACCGCGATATATAATCGTCCCTACGTATTTGCGTAGGGACGTTTTTTATTGTGATATTTTTATTTTCCCTACGTTTCGTTGAGGCGATTTTTATTTGAAAGGACTTACGATAGACCAATATGAATAAAGACCGAATTGTAATAAACAGAAAAAGAGAGGAGATAAAGAGATGGAATCACAGCAATGGACATCGAAATTAGGTTTCATTTTAGCAGCAGCAGGCTCGGCAATCGGTCTTGGCGCGATTTGGAAGTTCCCGTATATGGCCGGTATTGGAGGTGGCGGTGCGTTCTTCCTTATTTTCATCGGTTTTACTTTATTAATTGGTTTACCGTTATTATTGGCAGAATTTGTAGTTGGAAGAAGTACGCAAAAAGAGGCTGTTGATGCCTATAGAAATATTGCTCCTAATACGCTATGGCCGTGGGTCGGTAAATTAGGGATCGTCACATGTTTCATCTTGCTTTCATTCTACAGTGTTGTAGGAGGATGGATTTTATTATATTTATGGAACGCAATTACAGGTAGACTGTGGGAAGGAAATGGCTCTTACGAAGCAACCTTTGGTGAAATTATTTCTAATCCATTATTAGCGGTTGGATCACAGCTATTATTTATTCTTATGACTATTTTTATCGTAAGTAAAGGTGTACAAAACGGTGTTGAAAAAGTAAATAAGTATTTCATGCCAGCATTATTTATTTTATTCTTTGTATTAATTATTCGTGCTCTTACATTAGATGGGGCAGGAGAAGGGGTTCGCTTCTTCTTGCAACCTGATTTCTCAAATGTTACATCTGAAATTATTTTATATGCGATGGGGCAGTCGTTCTTCTCGTTATCTGTCGGTGTAGGCGTAATGGTTACGTATAGCTCATACTTACCGAAAGAAGAAAGTTTACCACGTTCCGCATTTTCTATCGTCGGTTTAACGCTTGTGATTACATTACTTGCAGGGCTTGCTATTTTCCCGGTAGTCTTCGCATTTGGAATGGAACCATCTCAAGGACCTGGTCTATTATTTATTGTCTTGCCAGCAATTTTCAGTAAAATGGCATTCGGGAAATTGTTCTTCATTATTTTCTTGTTACTATTTTTCTTTGCAACAATAACATCAGCCATTTCCATGTTGGAAATTAGCGTGGCCTCTTTAACGAAAAAAGGTAAAGGGAACCGCGAAAATATGGCATTGATGGTCGGAGTACTAATCTTTGTTGTAGGGATTCCATCGGCGCTATCATATGGCGTATTAAGCGATGTGCAATTGTTTGGAAAAACAATCTTTGATTTAGCGGACTTTACAGTAAGTAATATTCTTATGCCACTCGGTGTATTATTAGTGGCGATCTTCGTACCGTTTAAAATGAAGAAAGAAGTATTAATGCAAGAACTGGGTGTAAGTAAAAATAAAGGTTATAAATTATTCGTTTTATGGTTATTCTTACTTCGCTTTATAGCACCAATTGCAATTATTATCGTATTTTTAAATGTAATTGGATTGATTTAAAATACAATGCAAAAGGCCCTAGCATAACATTATGTTAGGTCTTTTTTGTTATAAAATGATCTGAAAGCAACTCCAAAATATAAATTAAAGTTGATGTTGGAGTTATTTTTTTGTATTCTTCACTCTCCCCCAAAAAACTGCTCAGGTTCAAGAGGAAAGTGATCGGGTCCCCCAAAAAACTGCTCAGGTTCAAGAGGAAAGTGATCGGGTCCCCCAAAAAACTGCTCAGGTCCAAGAGGAAAGTGATCGGGTTCCTCAAAAAACTGCTCCGGTCCAAGAAGAAAGTGATCGGGTCCCTCAAAAACTGCTCTGGTTCAAAAGGAAAGTGATCGGGTTCCTCAAAAAACTGCTCCGGTCCAAGAAGAAAGTGATCGGGTCCCTCAAAGAACTGCTCAGGTCCAAGAGGAAAGCGATCGGGTTCCTCAAAAAACTGCTCCGGTCCAAGAAGAAAGTAATCGGGTCCCTCAAAGAACTGCTCAGGTCCCTACGAATTCAGCCCTCCACAGAATAAAAGCGGAAACCAACGCAAATCAAAGCAATACCCGCCTAAAACAGATAAAAAATCAAAAAAAAGAATAGCTTGACATCATTCGAAATAGCACAAACATCACAAGTTTTTCTGCATATCATAATGGGGAAAGCGTTTTCTTCAATTAATATAGAAGAAAGGCACTACAACTTAATCAAGTTTGCTGAAAAACACTTACATGAGGCACATTTCGTAACTTGGTTTATTACGACACTAAGTGAGAAGGGCATGAAACTTTGGTTGGCTAATTATCTTGTGATAGTCATGTCCGAAGAGCTTCGGCTGTAGATGTTGTAATAATGACCCACATTTTGCTGTTGAATTGATACATCTTATCTTTATACAAGCAAAATTGTTTATATTGACATCCATATTTATTTTCGAAAAGACGATTTGGCTTGTCATGTCAGATCGAGCATCGAAAAATTCTGTAAATTTGATGATTTCAGCTAGTTCAGACGAATATTTGTACGATTATAGGAATTTTACGAAAAAAATTTGCAAAAACCTTAACTATTTCCTACGAAATCCGTATAATAAATCAAACAGTGTGAAAATTGTCCATTTTCTATCGATTAATTGCGTGAATTTTTTAAATTGTATTGACGTGAGGAACGATAATTTGTACACTGTGTACATTCAATTGTTTTTTGGAGGAATACATTTAATTTAAAAAGTTAGGATTTGATGGTTATGATCGTATGTAAATTTGGTGGAACATCTGTAGCAAGCGCAGAGCAAATTCAAAAAGTAGCAAACATTGTAAAATCTAATCCGGCACGTAAAATCGTAGCCGTTTCTGCACCTGGGAAGCGTTCTGGTGACGATATAAAGGTAACTGATTTATTAATTAACTTAGCAATGGCAGCATTAAAAAATGAAGAGATTGAAGATGAACTGCAAATCGTTGTCAATCGCTTTATGGCGATTGCGGATGGTTTGGAATTAGATCATACAATTTGTGACGTGATCGCTGAAGATTTACGTGAACGCGTACAAGGTGATAAATCCAATGAGGAATTATTTATCGATAGCATCAAAGCGGCAGGGGAAGACAATAACGCGAAGCTAATCGCTGCTTATTTTAATTCAATCGGTATGCCGGCACGTTACGTAAGTCCTAAAGATGGTTTGGTCGTCAATGATTTACCTGAACGCACGTATGCTTTACCAGAGGCTTATGCAAATTTAGCCTCCCTAAAATATACCAAGGAAATTATTGTATTCCCGGGTTTCTTCGGTTACACTAAAGCGGGCATACTGCGTACATTTGACCGCGGTGGCTCTGATATTACAGGCTCGATTTTAGCAGCTGCTGTTGAAGCAGAGCTTTATGAAAACTTTACGGATGTGGACTGTGTGTTCTCCGCGAATCCGAAAGTCGTGAATGATCCAGTAGAAATTAAAGAAATTACGTATCGCGAAATGCGCGAATTATCCTATGCAGGCTTTTCAGTTTTCCATGATGAAGCGTTAATGCCTGTTTACAAGATTGGGGTGCCAGTTAACATAAAAAATACAAATAATCCATCAGCCCCGGGTACTCGTATTGTACCAAGACGCTCTGTAACAGGACGTCCGGTTACAGGTATCTCGGCAGATAGTGGCTTTTCAACTTTATATGTGTCAAAATATTTGATGAATAGGGAAGTAGGCTTTGGCCGTAAGCTTCTACAAATTTTAGAAGATGAAAATATTTCATATGAACACACACCCTCTGGTTTAGACGATATTTCTGTCATTATGCGTTCAAATCAAATAACACTTGATAATGAAGAGAGAATTCTAGCTCGTGTGAAAAATGAGTTGAATGCAGATGATGTGCAAATGCGTCATGGCTTCTCTATGATTGTTATAGTAGGCGAAGGCATGCGTAATAACACGGGTCTAGCGGCACGTGCTGCAACTGCGATTTCAAAAACAGGTGCAAATATAGAGATGATTAATCAAGGCTCATCTGAAGTTAGTCTAGTATTCGGTGTGCTACAAGAATATGAAAATCAAATTTTACAAGCACTATATGGGGAATTTTTTGCACATGTGAGAGTATAAAGGAATAAAGTGTAACTTAATCAGTGGGGGTCTTCATCCCCACTGTAAGGGCAGCTAATGTTCTCCCTAACTTTTTTGCTTTCGCTAAATTTTTAGGTGGGAGTCTTGTACCTGCCGCTACGCTTACGGTACAGATTTGTGTACCTGACGTTTCACTTACGGTACAGATCAATTGCTGCCCGTTAATGTGGTGTAAACGCTAATCCTTAAACTGGATTGGTGTTTTCTTTTTGGCGGGAATACGGTAAAATCAAGGGCGTACATTGATTGGAGGTATTTCTGTTGAAAAAATTATCGATTGGTATGTTGCTATCAATGATTGGCATACTATTTGTTTGTTTAACGATCATGGATATTTTACCATCCTCGACAAAAACGATGAAAATTGTTTATATCGGTATTGGCTGGGTGTTTATCATTGCGGGATCTATTATTCGTTTTAAAACCTTAAAACAAAGGCAATAACGGAATGTCTCAAAATTGAATTGTGATAAAACGTGAATTTGTGATACAATTTCAAAAAAATAAATAATTTGAGTATGATGAAGTTGTGATGCTGTACGCAAATTCAAAAGGTTTATATTTGGGATAGGTTATTAATTAAAGACTAAACAGTACAAATTCTTCTTTGTAAGAATTTGTTTTTTTTTCTTTGAATAGGAGGCGAGATAATGCCAGTACTACGTAAGGAAGATATTCATATTTCCGACCATTATGTTGCCATCCAAACAGATTCACCAATGAAGGTCGTATCGTCGGCAGTACATAATCCAGGCTTTGGCTTTTATACACATTTGATGAATCGTTCAGTGCCTTATACGTATGATGAACGCAAACCACAGTTAGAATTACAACGGTTTTTACAGTCTGAGGGTTTTCCGATTGACAATACAGTTGCGATGATGACGGCCGTCTATGCCCGATATGCAACAATTCGTGAGTTTACATATGAAGGAATTCATCTTGTCATAATGATTACGGCAGGTCTTGGTAATGCCGTCGATATTACGCGTGCCTTTCATCGTCAGGAGCAGTATCATGCGGGGACTATTAATACTTGGGTACTGATCAATGGAAGATTGTCGGATGAAGCTTTATTTCAAGCAATGATTTCTACGACAGAGGCTAAGGTCAAAGCACTTATTGATGAGGGGATTACAGATCCTACAACGGGTACACTAGCTACAGGTACGTCAACGGATAGTTTGTTAATTGCTTCAACAGAGGAAGGCGACTACCATCAATATGCTGGACCGATTACGATGCTAGGAAAAGTCATTGGCCATGGAGTTTATGAAACGATGCGTGAGGCCATTCAAAAATATAAAAAAGACAAAGAGGAGAATCCTTTATGATGGCACTGGTAATTGCCTGTATCATTGGGCTTGTTTTTGATTTAATCGTGGGTGATCCTCCTAAAATGCCTCATCCAGTACGCTGGATTGGGAAGCTCATTCAATCTCAAACTGAATTATGGAATAAAGGAAGAATGAGAAAATTCCGTGGCATGGTGATGGCACTAGCTGTAGTAGGAACAACAATGTTTGTTGTGACAGCCATTATGCTACTAAGCTATCAAGTTAGCCCACTATTTGGCATCTTGGTTGAGGGCTTATTAATTGGGATTGGACTAGCACAACGTAGCTTGAAGGAAGCGGCGATGGCTGTCTATGAACCGCTTGTTAAAGGTGATTTTGCTGAAGCTCGTGTGAAGCTTTCTTGGATTGTCGGCCGTGATACGGAGAAACTTGACGAGGATGAGATTGTTCGTGGTGTTGTGGAAACAGTCTCTGAAAATACGAGTGATGGGGTAACCGCTCCATTATTTTATGCCTTTTTATTTGGCGCAATAGGGTTATGGGGCTATAAGGCCGTCAATACGTTAGACTCTATGATTGGCTATAAAAACGAAAAATATAAAGATTTTGGTATGTTTGCTGCAAAGCTAGATGATGTACTGAATTTTATTCCAAGTCGATTAACAGGTCTACTGATGGTGCTTGGGACGAAAAATGAAACAAACGTATCTCTAGGTAACCGCTTAAAACGTTGGGCACAGGATGCGAAAAAGCATCCAAGTCCAAATAGTGGTTATTTAGAAGCAGCAACAGCTGTTCAATTAGGAGTACAGCTTGGTGGAAAAAATACATATCAGGGTGTCGTTTCTTATCGAGCAATAATGGGCGAGAAATTAGTTCCATTAACAAAAGAGCATATTGCAACGTCTGTAATTCATATGCGCATTGCGACTTTGCTCTTTACGCTTGTTATGTTAGCAGTGGAGGTGTTAATTTTTGCAATTACCTAATCACGGAGCAAATCCGCAAAATGTTTATCATCAGCTAGGACTTAATATGCCCGAAAAGGTGTATGATTTTAGTGAAAATGTTAATTCGGCAGGGCCACCCCCGTTTGTTGAAGCGCGTTGGCGGACATTTTATCCGCTTATTCAACGTTATCCAGATCCGGACGGTGAGCCGTTTTTATCAAAGGTGGCAGCTTTTCATGAAGTTCAGAAAGATTCTATATTATTAGGCAATGGTGCATCCGAGCTTTTTAGTGTTCTAGTGAGACGCTACGCCAATAAGCGTGTTATTATCGTACATCCAACTTTTTCAGAATATGAACGAACATTAACAGCGGCAGGCGCTGAAATTGTGCCGATAATTGTCGAGGATTTTGTCCACTACACATTGCCGATGGAGCATCTGAAGAGCGAAATGGCGAACGCAGATGCATTATATATTTGTACACCGAACAATCCGACGGGGGTGCTTCCAAAGAAAGAAGAGCTTCTCGAATTAATCTCCCACGGTGCAAAGGTCAATTGTGAGCTTGTCATTGATGAGGCATTTATTGACTGGGTAGATGAAGCCTGTTCTTTGATCCAATATGTGGCAGAAAATCCTCATTTGATCGTTGTTCGTTCGATGACAAAAATGTATGCGATCCCAGGATTACGCCTAGGCTATTTAGTAGCAAGTCCGGTAGTTGTTACTGAGCTAAAGAATATCCTACCGCATTGGAACTTGAATGCCTTTGCCCTTGTTATAGGTACAGGCTGTTTAGATGAACATGTATATTGTGAGCAAGCTATTGCCTATGCTAAAAATCAACGGGAAGCGCTGCAGAGCTATTTACAAGAAAATGGTTGTCAGGTGACGAATAGTGTAACGAATTATGTATGTTTTGCATTACCGAAAAATCAGCAACCAGATACATTTTTTACATACTGTTTATCAAAGGGCGTCGTGCTACGCCATACAAAAAACTTTATGGGCTTAAATGGTGAATGGTTCCGTATAGGAATTAAAGATATTGTGGCTATGACGTATTTACAGAATTGTTTGCAAGCTTGGTTTAACGCAAATTAGGGGTGACAAAGGTGACGACTTTTTATTTAATAAGACATGGTGAAACGATGTGGAATAAAGAGCAGCGGCTACAGGGATGGTTAGATTCGCCGTTATCGGAAAAGGGCATTTTACATGCAGAAAAACTTCGAGATCATTTGAAAAATATCTCCTTTACAGCGGCATATAGCAGTTCAAGTGGCCGTGCTAAGGAAACGATGCATATTCTTCTAGGTAATCGGCAGCTTCCAATCTATTATGAGGATAATTTACGGGAGATTTTTTTAGGAGATTGGCAAGGAAAAACAGTCGAGGACATTATGACTACGCACTGCCTTGATTATGAATTATATACCGATTATCCTGGACAATTCGTCGCAACCCATACGGAAAGCTTTGGTACGGTAACAGAGCGAGCGATGTTTACGTTAAAGAAAATTGCAGAAAAATATCCCGAGAATAATGTTTTAATTGTGTCCCATGCTGTAACGATTAAATGTATCATTAATGCCATTTTAGGGCGAAGCATCAATCAGCTGTGGGCAGAACCATTTATTCATGGTACAAGTATCACGATTATTGAGAAAGTCGAGCAACAATGGCTCGTGAAAGATATCGGGAACATTCAACATTTACAATAGGAGGCGTAACTATGCCACTGATTTTCATTACAGGGGGAGTACGCAGTGGTAAATCCCACTTTGCTGAAAAAGCGGCTGTTTCTCACTATCAAACAGCGTTTAACCAAGCGCGACGACTTATTTATATTGCTTCTGGAGTAGCGTTGGACCATGAGATGGAGAAGCGAATAGTGCGTCATCAGGCAGATAGACGAGCACAAAATATTGAATGGCTGACGATAGAAGCACCTTATGACATTGCAAATACATTACGTAAACTGACTGATGGAGATGTTGTGTTATGGGACTGTGTTACGACATGGCTGACAAATGCTTTTTACGAGGGTTTTGACACGGGAACTCCCTGTGTGGAAAAACCTGGCTGTTTAGAACAAAAGCTTGATGTTTTAAAAAAGGCGGTAAAGACGTTACTTGAGAAAAGGGTGACGTTTTTTATCGTCTCAAACGAATTATTTGATGAGCCACCTTATTCTAGCGAGGAAGTAGAATTATATCGACAAATGCTTGGAAAATTACATCAATGGTTCGTTTCTATTGCGGATGAGGCATATGAAATAAATTATGGTGTCGTAAAGAAGTGGAAATAATAAATGAAGAAGGTGGCAAGACGATGAAAAATTTCTGGCATAGCATACAACTTGCGTTTCAATTTTTTACAGTTTTGCCAGTACATAAAGAAATTCCTTTAACGAAGGCAACGATTACCGGGATGTTCGCCTTTTTACCATGGATAGGGGCTCTTATGGGCACCGCAGTGGCGGCGGTGATCTATAGTTTAACAGAATGGACGGCAAGCAGTGAGGTTTTGCTTACTTTTGTGATTGTCGGATTATTTGCCTTATTTACAGGTGGTTTACATTTAGATGGTTTTATTGATATGGGAGATGCTTATTTTTCGTATCGAGATCGTGAGAAGCGGCTTGAAATTTTAGATGATCCACGTGTTGGCGCATTTGGAGTGCTGTCCGTGTTATTTCTAGTGCTTGGCAAATTTGTGATACTGCATGAGTTATTCGTGCAGCATAAGTTTGCACTATGGATGCCTGTGTTTATTCCGTTATTAACACGAGTAGGCATGAGCTTTTATTTTATGTCGCTCAAATGCTCAAAGGAAAAGGGGCTTGCCTACTTTTTTAAAACACATATTAAGCCGAGATCACTTATCTGCTTTATGCTTATCACATTAGTTGTGGCGTATAGTAGCTTGTTGTTTGTCATAGGTTTCTCCATTGTTCCATTAGTGTTGATGGCTGTATTAGCGATTGCCTTTTTAGTCTTTCGTCAATTTACAGTGCGCAACTTTGGTGGCGTTTCTGGAGATTTACTCGGTGCATCAATTGAAGGAATGGAGGTTGTATTATGGGTGACGTTGTTATTGTGCACTTAATGAGACATGCTCCAACAAAGGAAAATTTGGAGAAGCGTTATATCGGTTGGACAGATTCTTCATTAGCCGATGCATCTTTGCTGACTATAGTAGATTCAGATGCCACTAAGGTGTATGGTAGTGACTTGCTGCGCTGTAGGGAAACAGCAGCCCATTATTTTCCGAATGCAACATATGTGTCTGATAGGAGATTTCGAGAGTCGAACTTCGGTGAATTTGAAGGGCTCACATATGATGACTTAAAATCAGATAGTCGTTATTGTGCATGGTTAGATGATCCCGTACAGTCACCACCTCCAAAGGGGGAAGGCTTTGATGCCTTTTGTGCGCGTGTCATTGAAGGGTTCACGGCATTACCAAAAGACGAAGATGTTTATCATCTCGTTGTCCATGGTGGAGTTATTCGAGCGCTTCTTGTAGAATTTGCACTGACTGAGCAAACTTTTTGGTCGTATCAATCACCGCATGATAAAATATTTTCTTTAACGTTTACAAGAAAGGCTTGGGAGGAGGGAGCGCGATGCATGTCTTTATCGGAGGCGCCCATAGTGGAAAAACCGACTATGTCATGAAATTGCTCGAAGGTCAAAAAGTTGAGCTTGTAGATGGCAATCTACCTAATGACAGCCCAGCCTGTGATGTACTAGTTATTAAAAACATAGAGAAGTGGCTCGTGACACAAGATCTTGAGGAGGATGAACCCCTTGTCAAAATCATTTTGACAAGACTAAAGACTCTTGAAGAAAATTGTGCCGTCTATATAATAGTGACCGATATGGGTCGTGGGGTTGTGCCAATGGAAAAACAGGCACGATTGTTGCGTGATACATGTGGGCGTTTGTACCAGGCATTATTCGCTGAAGCTGAACAAGTCGTACGCATTTGGTACGGTATAGGCGAACAAATCAAATGATATAGTTTTAAAAAAATTTTATTAGGCTTTTCATTTTGGGGATAAGATTTCCAAGGACGTATGCTTTGTAAATAAGTTGATTGGAGTGGAGGTTGGGCGACTCCTTGGGGATTAGCGTCACAGATGAGACCCTGCAGCGCAGTGAAGCGGCTCATCGGACGCCCCCAGGAAAGCGCCCAACCGGAACGGAAATCAACCCCACGCTATTATAAAAAATTTAAAGAAAAGAGGAAATGGGATGGATCGACAAAGATTAATGAAATTGACGCTCACTGCCATGGTTGCGGCAATTTGTGCAGTGGGTGCAGTCATTAAAATTCCAACATTTATTTCAACTGCAGCGCTTGACTCTGCACCTGCAATGTTGAGCGTTGTCTTTTTATCTCCAGTATTAGCTGGGGTTGCGGGAGTCATTGGGCATTTTATCTCAGCCTTAACTACTGGCTTCCCTCTAGGGCCACTACATATTATTATCGCAGTAGAAATGTTTATTGTTGTATGGGTCTTTGGGGTCATGCATAAAAAAGGAATGCATTTCTGGAAATGGCCCGTGGCACTTATTTTAAATGGTGTTGTGGCACCTTTACCATTTTACTTTATCATTAGTCCGGCATTTTACTGGGCGTCACTGACTAGTCTTCCATTGGCAACACTCGTAAATCTGGTGATCGTTGCAATTGTGATGCCAATTCTGTCAAAGGTGTTTGTGCGTAAGGAAGGTCGAGTACATTGAGAAATGCAATAAAAATAGGTGAGCTGTTTGCTACAACAGATAATGCCGCAGCCATTGGCGAAAAACCACAAGATGTTGTGTCTGCTCCAGACAAACTAACGGCATACTTCACGGCGCGTGTTACTTTTTTAGAGCAGCTTGCTGCAAATGCTTTACCAAACCATATTTTACTCGCTAATTTTTCAGGAGATGCTGCATGGTCTCGTTATGTTGCAGGCATTCAGCAGGTTTTTGATGAGGCGGGGCTTAATTGTCCACCGATAGACGGTAGTACAGAGTCCAATATGCCGACTCTACAATCAGGATTATCTATAACGATGCTAGGTGAACAGCAAAAACACACAGCAACTAAGTATGAACAGCTTAGTTGGTACACCTATGGATTACCGCTTGTAGGCAATGAAATCCTTGCTCAGCCTGAAGATGTCGCACAGCTCCAACCTATTTTTCAGGCGTGGAAAGAGGGGATTGTGCAGCAAGTATGGCCAGTTGGATCAAAAGGTCTACAAGCAGAATTTACCCGCCTTTTTAGCGAGCAACAGGTCAAAAGTTCGTTAGATGTTGAGAAATCGGCTGGTCCATGTGCAGTAGTTTTGCTAGGAATACAGCCTGAAAAAGAGCAGCTAGCACAAAAAAAATTTCCTAGAAATTTTGAAAAACTACGTAAAACTGCATTGTAATTGGGCTTGCTTCGAGAAAATGTAGCACTTTATAACTTGCAAGGGGCAAATCGCCTATTGCAACAATAAACACAATATGTTAGATTTGTTTAGGAGTTAAAACACAATATATAGTATTTTGGACGAACGGTACCAATATGGTTTAAAAGGGAATTCGGAAAAAGAGTCATCTTAGGCCGAAGCTGTCCCCGCAACTGTAAGTGCTGACAAATGATGAGTAGGCCACTGTGAAGAACGGGAAGGTGATCATTTGGAGGAAGCATGAGCCAGGAGACCTGCCGATATGTTCAAGACAGCAACACATTCTTCGGGGATTGAGAAGTGGAGGCGAGAGATTTGTTCACTTCTTTGTGCGCTTATCCTTCATTTCCATTTCCGATTTTACTGCGATCACGTAACCGATAGATGTTGCGTGATCGCTTTTTGTGTTGCTGGAGAAGGAAAGGGAGAGAATGTGTACATGACAATTCAAATCGAACAGCAAATGACTAAGCTCAAGAAAAGTTACACGGAGGATGAACTCGAAAGTTTTGTGAGGTTATCGGATCGATGGCTACGAAAAAACGACAATGCCACATTTGAAGCATGGGCAGATGCGATGATTTTACAAACGCTTAGCCTCATTGATGAAGAGGAGCCATACTGGACATTTGTCGCAGCTCAAATTTATTTAGAAAAATTATATGACCAATTTGCGATGCGTCGTGGTGTCTCAGTGAAAGATGTTTATAAGGTTTTCCCAGAACATTTAGCACACTATACAGAAGTTGGTTTGTATCATGAAAGTTTAACAACAAAGTATAGTGAGCAGGAGCTTCAGGAACTCGCTTCTTATTTAGAATCAAGTCGAGATGAGTTGTTTACGTATATAGGTTTAAAAACATTAATGGACCGCTATGTAGTCCGTGATTACACGAAAACACCGGTGGAATTACCGCAGGAACGATGGATGGTCATTGCGATGACTCTGATGCAGGATGAAACAGAAAATCGTTTAGAAAAAGTACGTGAATCTTACTGGGCAATGAGTAATTTATATATGACTGTTGCCACACCAACATTATCAAATGCAGGTAAAACACATGGACAGCTATCAAGTTGCTTTATCGATACAGTAGATGATAGTTTACAAAGCATTTATGACACGAATACAGATGTCGCAACATTATCGAAGTACGGCGGTGGTATTGGTGTTTATATGGGTAAAATTCGTAGCCGAGGCTCATCTATTAAAGGCTTTAAAGGTGCATCAAGTGGTGTTTTACCATGGATTAAACAACTTAATAATACGGCGGTTTCAGTCGATCAGCTTGGTCAACGACAAGGCGCTATTGCTGTCTATTTAGATGTTTGGCATAAAGACGTCTTTACGTTTTTAGATTTACGCTTAAACAATGGGGATGAGCGTTTGCGTGCTCATGATATTTTCACAGGGCTATGCTTACCGGATTTATTTATGGAAACGGTAGAAGAGCGCGGGGAATGGCATTTATTTGACCCACATGAAGTGCGAGAAGTTATGGGCTTTTCACTAGAGGATTTCTATGATGAGAAAAAGGGTGACGGCTCTTTCCGTACTAAATATGAGGAATGTATCGCCAATCCATTGTTAAGTCGTGAAGTTGTACCAGCCATTGATATTATGAAGCGTATTATGCGCTCTCAGCTTGAAACAGGCGTGCCGTTTATGTTCTATCGAGATGAAGTCAATCGCATGAATCCGAATAAGCATGAAGGGATGGTTTACAGCTCGAACCTGTGTACAGAAATATTCCAAAATATGTCAGCTACTGAATTTGAGTCTATTACCCTTGAAGATGATGTCATCGTAACACGTCGCAAGCCTGGAGATTTCGTTGTATGTAACTTATCGTCTATCAATTTAGGTAGAGCAGTACCGGCTGGTGTTCTAGAACGATTAATCCCAGTTCAAGTACGTATGTTAGATAACGTTATTGCTTTAAATACAATTCCAGTAAAACAAGCAGAAATTACGAACCTACGCTACCGTGGTATTGGACTTGGAACGTTTGGCTGGCACCATTTATTAGCTTTGAAAGAAATTCAATGGGAGTCTGAGGAAGCTGTAGAGTTTGCGGACAAGCTATATGAAGAAATTGCATATTTAACGATTCGTGCTTCTAACGATTTGGCATGTGAAAAAGGAGCTTATCCATTATTTGAAGGCTCAGATTGGCATACGGGTGCGTATTTTGACAAACGTGGCTATGACAGTCATAAATGGAATGCATTACGCGCCGCGGTTGCTGAGAAAGGTATGCGTAACGGCTATGTAATGGCAGTTGCACCGAACTCATCAACATCTATTTTAGCAGGCAGTACGGCTACGATTGATCCGATCTTCCAAAAGAGTTATTCAGAAGAGAAGAAGGATTACAAAATTCCAGTAACAGTACCTGATCTATCACCTGTGACAACTTGGTATTATAAATCTGCTTATTTCATCGATCAAAATTGGACAATCAAGCAAAATGCTGCACGAGCACGTCATATCGACCAAGGCATTTCACTTAATTTATACGTTCAAAATACGATTAAGGCGAAAGATTTACTAGCATTGCATATGAATGCTTGGGCGAGCGGTGTAAAAACGACTTATTATGTGCGCTCAACATCTGTAGAATTGCTAGAATGTGAGTCTTGCGCGAGCTAGGAGGAAATAACAATGACAACTATTACAAAACGACAAATTATGGATAAAGATGCACCGAACCGTTCAACAGGAATTGTCAACGGACGTTCTTCTAACATTTTGAACTGGGATGATGTGCGTTTTAGCTGGGCATATCCTAAGTATAAAAAAATGCTAGGGAACTTCTGGACACCGTTTGAAATTAATATGAGCAATGATGTCAAACAGTTTCCACAGCTATCAGCAGATGAACAGGAATCCTTTTTAAAAATCATTGGCTTGCTAGCACTATTAGATAGTGTACAAACCGATTTTGCGGGGAAAGTAGCGGATTATTTAACAGATTCAAGTTTAAATGCACTAATGATTATTTTAGCGCAACAAGAGGTAATCCATAATCACTCTTATTCCTACGTGCTATCAAGTATTGTCAACAAAGACGAGCAGGATCGTACATTTGATTTTTGGCGTACAGAGCCAGTGCTAGAGCGACGTAATGATTTCGTTATTAAGGGCTACCAAGCATTTTCCGAGGAGCCATCTGTTGAAAATATGCTAGAAGCGATTGTTTATGATGTGATTTTAGAAGGTTTATTCTTCTATTCTGGCTTTGCGTTCTTCTATCATTTAGCACGCAATCAAAAAATGGTGGCCTCGTCAACGATGATTAATTATATTAATCGCGATGAACAGCTACATGTCGATTTATTTGTGAAAATTTATCAGGAGCTATTAGAGGAATATCCTGAATACGATACACCTGAACGAGCAGCTCGTGTACAGGAAATCTTCCGTGAAGCCGTTCAACTAGAAATCGATTGGGCCAATGAAGTAATTGGCGATAAAATTGCTGGCCTCGATGTGGAAGATGTGCATGATTATGTACATTTCTATGCTAATGTACGCTGTAATCAGCTTGGCGTAGAGCGTCCATTTGAAGGCTATCGCAAAAATCCATTAAAGTGGGTTAAAGCGTATGAGGATGTTGATTTAGGGAAGACAGATTTCTTCGAGCAACGTTCTCGCCAGTATGTAAAGGTTAATGTAGAAGATAACGGCTTTGATGATTTGTAATGCCAAGTCCACCTCCATGTTGAAAAAACATGGAGGTGGATTTTTTTGTGAGAATAGGGGGACGCTTAAGTAAAAGAAAAAAATTGCTCAGGTTAAACAAATGGGTTCGGGGGACAAAAACAATAGAAATCGCACGAAATGTGCTCATGTTAGCCGTTATTATTTACCACCGTCATTGAGAAAAAGGCTACATACCCCAAAATCGCAAGGACTTGTAAAATAATCCCTATTATACTGCAAATTAAACCTGCAGTTGCTAATCCTCTACCATTTTCATTAGTTGTATTAATTTCTTTTACAGCTTTATTTGAAAAAACTATTCCGATGATGCCTAAGATCAAGCCAATAAAAGGTATAAACAATGATAGAATTCCAAGCGTTAAAGAAATTACAGAATTATTGTTTGTTTGATTTTTTTCAGACATTCGCTATCCGCCCTCTTTTAAGAATTTAAGCATTTTTTATTTATCGTTAATATGATCGTACTAAACTATTTCGCACTAAAAATCGATCATTAAATGTTATCGGTACACCTTTCCCATCCTTTTCGGCGTGAATATGTAAATGTGGTTCGCTTGTATTACCCGAGTTTCCTACTTTTCCAAGTATTTGGCCCGTTGTTACTTTATCGCCTTGTGCCACCACTACGCTGCCTTTTTTCATATGAGCTAATAAAACAGTAGCATCATGGTTCTCACATGAAAGAGTGACATGATTTCCCTCAGGATTTTCTGGATTAGATTTCGGAGGAGTGAGGTCAGGTAAATCATTTTGTATGTTGACTACTTTTCCGTTACAAGGACTATATAAATCATCTGCGAATATTTGATATTTATCTAATTGTTCTGGATATAGTCCACTTGCACGGGTTCCGAGCGTATTTAATTTTAAAATGTCTAAAGCATATTTTTGACCTGGATAGGCTTGATGATAGTTCATTAACACCTGATTGCCACCCTGTCCGACATAATAGGTGCCATCCTTAAGTGGGAAAGATAACTCAATTCCTTTTTCGGTTACTGTATAGCTTTTCACGACCAAAGCATTATAAGTACCAAAAACCAAAATGAGGACAATATAAATACCAATTGAAAACTTTTGAGATAGCGTATATTTTGTGGTAAACGGTAAATTTCTTACCCTTTTCCAAGAAAAAATGAAAGTGACAATCAAGAGAGCCAACCAAAGAAAGCGAACATAATATCCGACCCAACTCCAGTTTCCTGCTTGAAATAACCAAACGATTAGTGTTGCCGTCACCAATGAGTCCAACAACCATTCCAGTTTACTTTTAAAAGCAGCTTTCCATAGCGAAATAATAAAGCTGGCAGGTAATACGATTAGCATACCAATGGAATAAAAGATTGGAAGCACTATTTCTCATCCCCCTTTAGATGCTTTAATAGAATCTCTTACATTATTGGTAATATTTATATCATTCTAATTTTCATTTTAACATAGTGATAATAATTAAAGAACCTTTATCCGAGAGTTCAGCGTTCTTACATGAAAAAAGCCATATTCGCGTGATTCATGCTAACATGGCTTTTCTCTAGTTATTCAAAAAAATCGTCTTCGAAAAATGGTTGAATACCAGCTTCCTTTAAAAAGTATTTGTATTCAGTAGGGACGTCTAAAAGTGATTTATTGGGAAGTAATACTTCATCTCTCAATCGTTGGACGAGATGAGCATCTAATTCTGGAAACCATTGTTCATATGGTACTTTTCTTTCTTCTTCAATAGAAATAAAAAACCTAATCATATAGTTAAACATCACAGGGAAATCTTGTTTAATTTGTTGATGATGAGCAACGAAGGCTTCAATGTAATTATTCAATTCATGAAGCGGTTCATTTGGATTATATCCACCTAAATATTTTCGGTCGTGCTGTGGAATAAAGGTAAAACCACTGAGAGCATGCCATGCACCGAGCATTACTGTAAAAGCGGTAAGGGCACATCTCCGTGTTTCTAAATCTCGATCATTAAAAAAGCGATAATATTCATCATACTCAAAACCTCTACTAGTATAAAAACCTCCAATACCAAAACCTTTAAGACCCTCTGTTACTTTTTCTACAATAGATTTTGTAGAAGGCTGTAATTGCTGATTTTTATCAAGTGTGATAATTTCATCGCTACTAGAATCTAATCGATGACCTAAATAAGTAATTGTTCGATAGTACGTTAATATATCTTGATCAGTTGTCGTATAAGCGATGTTGCTAATTAAGAAACCCATTGCTTCAGCATGCTCTCCTAAGTTATATAATGACATCGCGTAAAATATTTTCATTTGTTCTTTTTTAGGAAATTTACTCAACGCTTCTAAGTATAGCTTTTTCGCCTCTACAAAGCGTTCGTGTGTTCGATAAATGCAGCCTAATTTGATAAATGCGTCCTCTAGTTCATCATCTGCTAAGCCTAATTCAATCGCCTTCTCATAAAATGGCATTGCCTTTGTTTCTTCAGCTAAAATATCAAAGCTTCGTGCACATTGAAAGTGGAGGGAAGGATTGAGAGGATTATTTGATAATAATGTCAAAAACATTTCTTTCGATTCTTGTAGTTTTCCTTGGCTTCGTAGTTGTAATGCTCTATGTATTGTGTTTTCCATGATTCATCCTCGTTTCTGCTTTGATTTAAGTGCTCATACCAAAAATTTATTGCAGTGGGAAACTGGACGCCCTCAGGAAAGCGCTCAGTCGGAACAGAATTCAGCCTTAAGTTATGATGATGAGCCAATTAATTACCTATAATTATTATACTGGAAAAATAGGATAAAACATCCTTTTATTTAAGCTAGAAGTTCATTTACATGATTAAACGTGTCCCGAATATTACGAAACACGAAAAAATTAATTACCATTTGAGAATGATTTTCAGTTATAATTAAGAGCGGATGTGAAAGAAAAGAACGGAGACGAAAGAATGCAGGCAATTAAACAGTTAGGAGGGTTTTTAGGGCCCTATAAATTTTTTACCTTGATTGCGCCATTATTAATGGTACTAGAGGTAACGATGGATTTACTTCAGCCGACTATTATGCAGCATATGATTGATACGGGTATTGCTAATGGCGACAATCCATATGTGTTAAAAATGTTCGTCTGGATGCTAATGAGTGCAGTGTTTGGACTTGTTGGTGGGATTGGCTGCTCCTATTATAGTTCGAAGGCAGCGATCCATTTTGCATCGGATGTTCGTCAGTCACTGTATGAAAAAATGATGACGTATTCGGCAAAGGAACGTGACGCTTTTACAACAGGGAAGCTTATTACGATTTTAACGAATGATGTGGAAAGTGTTCAGCGTGCGTTTATGATGACATTGCGTATTTTTGTACGTGGTCCTCTATTATTTATTGGAGCGGTCATTATTGTTTTTGTGACGGCACGTGAGCTATTTTCGATCCTACTTATTATTGTGCCGATATTGATTATTGCGATGTACTTTTTCACAAAGTACTCAGGTGTCCTATACCGTAGAGTGCAGGAGGCAATTGATGGTGTTAATACGAAGCTTCAGGAAAATTTAGCGGGGATTCGTGTTGTGAAGGCGTTCCGTCGTGAAACGCAACAAATTGAACAATTTAGTGAGCTTAATGATACGCTGACGAAGCGCTTTATTACAGCCGAGCAAATTGTTGGCGTACTTGTGCCGTTTACGATGTTCGTTGTTAATCTAGGAATTGTAGCAGCGCTTTGGCTTGGGGCAATTAAAGTAGAAGCCGGTACATTACAAGTTGGGGTCATTCTAGCTTTTATTAATTATTTAACGATTATACTTAATGGTTTGATGACTTCTAGCATGGTGCTAATGCAAATTGCACGTGCTATTCCTTCAGGGGAGCGTATCGTAGACGTCTTAAATAAAGAAGTAGCGGTTAAGGAAGCGGAAAATCCACTTACATCGCCAATTCAAGGGGCGATTGACTTTCAAAATGTGAGCTATCGTTATTATGAATCGGCTGAGGATGTGCTAAAAAATATTACATTTTCCGTAAAGCCGGGGCAAACGGTGGGTCTGATCGGAAAAACAGGTAGTGGAAAATCAACGCTAGTGAAGTTATTACCACGTTTATTTGATCCAACAAGTGGAGAAATACACTTGGATGGAAAGCCTCTAAAGGATTATGCATTATCCACTTTACGCAAACATATCGGCTTTACCTCTCAAAAAGCATTACTGTTCTCAGGTGCAATTGACAATAATATCCGTCTTGGCAAAGAGGATGCAACGTCAGAGGAAATTCAGCAAGCTCTAGATGCAGCATGTGCCACTGAATTTGTGGACCGGTTGGATAAAGGCTTAGCATATGAACTTTCACAGGGGGCAACCAATCTCTCTGGCGGTCAAAAGCAGCGATTGGCGTTAACGCGTGCACTCGTCAGACAACCTGCCATTTTAGTGCTGGATGATACAACATCTGCTCTTGATAGCTCCTCTGAAAAACATGTCCAGCAAGCCATAAGCAATGAATATCAAGACACAACGACGTTTATCGTAGCGTCTAAAATTGCTTCTATTCAACAGGCGGACCTGATTCTAGTAGTAGAGGACGGCGAAATTGTTGGTCAAGGTACACATCAACAGTTATTGCAGAATAACAAACCTTACCAAGCAATTTACGCTTCACAGCAAAAGGCTGGTGTACAACAATGAGTAAAAGTCAACCAAAGCAAATGAATTTCGGACGTGGTCCACGTATGGCTGGGCCAGCTGAGAAGGCTGAAAATCAAAAAGCAACGATTAATCGTGTGTGGCAATATGTGAAGCAACAAAAAATAGGCCTTTATTTTTCTATCTTTTTTGTAGTAGCTTCTACATTTTTAAGCTTAGCAGGGCCGTACTTAATTGGACATATCGTTGATGAATATATTATGAAAAAGGACATTGCTGGTACGATTCGTCTAGGTGTTGTGCTAGCAGTTATCTATACTGCAGCGTCTATTTTTACTTGGCTACAAACATATGTCATGATTCATGTGGCGATGAAAACTATTCGAACATTGCGACTGGAACTATTTAAAAAGCTACAAACATTAACACTGAGATTTTTCGATCAGCGAGCGCTCGGTGATTTAATGAGCCGTGTAACGAATGATATTGATAATTTAAATACGGCACTTGCACAAAGTGTGACACAAATCGTATCGTCGGTCCTAACGGTAATCGGTGTTAGTATTGCTATGTTCTCGCTTAGCTGGCAGCTAGCAATCGTGACGCTGATCATTATTCCACTCATAGTTTTTACGACGAAGCAAATTGTCAAACGTAGTAGTAAAAACTATGCGGCACGTCAACGTGATTTAGGGAAGCTGAACGGTACTATTGAGGAGATGATTACGGGGGCGGAGGTTGTGACACTTTTTGGAACAGAACAACAAACGATTGAGACGTTCCATAAACAGAATGAAAATCTCCGTAACTCGGCACAGCGAGCAGAAATTACTTCTGGTCTACTCGGGCCTATTAATAACTTTATGAATAACTTAGGTTTAGCTGTTGTTATTGGTACAGGAGCATTTTTATCGGTAAAAGGAATCGTTTCAATTGGGGTTATCGCCGCATTTGTCACGTATACACGTCAATTTTTCCGTCCGCTGAATCAGCTATCTAACCTTTTGAATACATTCCAGTCAGCGATTGCTGGGGCCGAACGAGTCTTCGAAATTTTAGATGAACCTTCGGAAGTAGCTGATAAAAAGCATGCCATTGATTGTCAAAGTTTAAAAGGGGACGTGTCATTTCAACATGTATCCTTCAGCTATGTACCAGAGAAGCCAGTACTGAAAAATATTAGCTTCCATGCCAAGGCTGGTGAAACTATTGCACTTGTTGGCCCAACCGGATCAGGGAAAACAACGATAATCAATTTGTTAACTCGTTTTTATGATGTCGATGCAGGTGAAATTTTGATTGATGGTCATAACATTGAGGATTTTAAAATGGCAACGATCCGTCAACGAGTGGGTGTTGTATTGCAGGATACGTATTTATTTTCCGGAACGATTCGTGAAAATATTCGTTTCGGTAAACTAGATGCTACAGATGAAGAGGTGGAAGAAGCGGCGAAAATCGCGAATGCCCATAACTTCATTAAATATTTACCAGCTCAATACGATACACCTGTACAGGCAGGTGGGGCGAACTTAAGTCAAGGTCAACGACAATTATTGGCTATTGCCCAGGAAATTTTAGAAAATTCGGATATTTTGATTTTAGATGAAGCTACATCCAGTGTGGATACGCAAACAGAGGTCGATATTCAAAAAGGTCTCCAGCATTTAATGCAGGGGCGCACAAGCTTTGTTATTGCGCACCGTCTAAAAACAATCGAAAATGCTGACCAAATTCTTGTTATTCAACAAGGTGAAATAGTTGAGCAGGGCAATCACGAGCAGCTCATGAAAAAACAAGGCATTTATAGTAATCTCCAACAAAAACTTTTGCTAGAGCAAGTGGAATAATAATATAGAAGGCTGTCTATTAAGTAAGCTTAATAGACAGCTTTTTTATTTTCTGCAAAAAATTTATGGGAAATTTATTTTTATTGTTTATCCTTTTCATTATCAACTGAGAGGGGAAATTTATGAAAAAAATGTTTAAGAAAATAGTCATCTACTTTATCGCGTTCATGCTTATTGGACTAGTGGCGATATTCAGCTATCATCGATATCAGCTAAGTAAGGAATCCAAACTTTTAGATATTAAAGGAACACTTGTTGAGGTCGATCATCAAAAAATCAATGTTTACACTGAGGGGGATGGTCAGGACACTTATGTGTTTATGGCAGGCTCAGGGGTTGCAGCACCTATTTATGAAATGAAAGGACTGTACAGTAAATTTTCTCAAGAACATAAGATTGCTGTTATTGAAAGAGCGGGATATGGCTATAGCGATGTCTCGAAGGACGAACGAGATGTTGATACAATGTTAGCGCAGATGAGGGAAGCGCTCCTGAAAAGTGGGAATAAGCCTCCTTATATATTAGTACCTCATTCCATTTCAGGGGTTGAAGCTATTTATTGGGCTCAAAAATATCCTGAAGAAATTAAGGGGATTATTGCGCTTGATATTGGTTTGCCAAGTCAATATGTGGAGCATAAAATGGGAGTAGTCGATTTATGGACTGTTAGGGGAATGAATTTGCTAACGAAATTGGGCGTACATCGTTTAACACCTTCGCAAGTGTATAATCCAGAAGTAATAAAACAATCGTTTTTAACGGGGGAAGAAAAAGAAATTTATAAAGCACTATCCTATAAACAAGTTTTTAATAATGATATGAAAAATGAGCTACTACATGTGTATGAAAATAGTTTAAAATCAGAAGAGCTTCCGAAACCAAAAGACACTCCGATATTATTAATAGATGCCATTGCTGAACAAAATAAAGATTTGGAATTTACGAAGTACCATCGCCAGAAATATGCTGAATTTGCCGATCAAATTAATATAGCGGAAGTGAAAGAAATAAGTGGTACTCATAGTATTTATTTATATAAACCTGATGAAATTTATAATCTTGCGATAGAATTTATGAAGACAAAAGTTGGCAACAAAGAAAGGTCGAGGTAATGAAAGGATTTACAATTTTAATAGTAGAAGACGACCAAATGATTGGCGATTTGATGCAAAAAATACTACAACGTGAAGGTTACGACGTTGTATGGAAAACTGATGGACGAGAAATTATGAATCTTATCCATCAAATCGATTTAGTCATAATGGACATTATGCTTCCAGGGGAGGATGGCTATCAGCTAACAAAGAACATTAAAAGCTTAGGCTTAAATATCCCCATTATTTTTCTTTCGGCTCGTAACGATATAGAGAGCAAGCTTCAAGGGTTAACAGTTGGTGAAGAATATATGACAAAACCATTTGATCCGAGAGAGCTCCTTTTAAGAATGCAGAAAATGCTAGAGCAGCAATATGGAACATTTACGCAAATCCAGCATCTATTAATTGATACCGAACATCGTAAATTATTTAAAAATAATATACATGATGAAATTTCATTAACAGCAATCGAACGTAAAATCTTCTTTTATTTATTTGACAACAAGGATAGGGTGTTAACGAAGGATCACTTTTTTGACTATTTATGGCCACTTGAAGATCGAAATCAAAATATCATCAATGTTCACATCAAAAAGATTAGAACGAAAATGAATGATTCATCAGGTACCATCCTACAAAATATTTACGGAGAAGGGTATCGATTAAATACCTACATAAAGAAATGACATTAAAAACAAAATATCGATTATTATTATTTACTGCTATAGTTAGTGTTCCAATCGTCTTGTTAGGGATTAGTGTGTCGATGTCTATTATTTACGAATTTGCTTTTAAAACTAGAAATAAAGGCACTCCATTCCATGAATCTTTCGCCTATCCAACGATGCTGATTGTGTTCTTCCTATCCTTATGTTTGCTAGCATTTTTATTTTCGAAATCGATCAATTCATTACTAGCGAAAATTAATATGCTAAACAAAACGATTCGTGACTTAGCGAGTAATGAAAGTACACCGAGTACATTAGAGGCTGGCAGTGAGGATGAAATTGGACAGCTAATTCAGTCGGTGAATATACTAATTGAGCGAACTTCTTATCGGGAATTAGAGCTTAAACAACAGCAAGAGCAACAAAAAGAGCTACTACAAAAGCTGAGGCACGACATTAATACACCATTAACAGCGCTCCGTTTACAATTATTTTATCTAGAAGATTACTATAAGGAACAACCAAAATTGGTAGAATCCTTGAATGAGCAAATACAGTATATCGCTAGCTTAACGAATGAATTTAATTTGCAGTCCTTAGACGATATTGAGAATTCTTATATAGTGACGGAACAAGTACAACTCGCGATACTGTTAGAAACGATGATAAAAAAATGGAGCTATTTATATAGAATGCATAACATTGAATTAATCTATCATCCAGAGGATACTCATTTAGCATGGACTAGTAATGAGCTATGGCTTCAACGAATGTTCGATAATGTGTTCCAAAATACATTGAAACATTCCAATGCTACGAAGCTTGAGATAACAATAACAGATAGTATGATTTTCATGATTGATAACGGTATTGGCTTTGAACAAAATCGTTTAAGTGGGGGTCTAGGTTTGAAGATCATTGATGACATCGCTAGAATTCTTCAAGTAAGCTATTCACTTCATTCAACCGAAGAAGGGACATCATTTTGTTTTTCTATTTCAACATAAAAACAACGGCTTTTTCATTTTGCCGTTGTTTTTTATTACGTCGAAAAAAGTTAGTTGATGTTTTTAAATAAAAAACAGGGAATTGAAACCGTTAAAGAACCATATAAAGCTATAAAAGGAGGAAAGTTTATATGAACAAAAATTCCCCTGCAAGTGTAAGTATGGTTTACATGATGACGAATAATGAAGTCATGAATCAAGTCATTGCCTTTTACAGGGACACAAATGGAATGCTCGCCTTTGTGGGTGCCTATCCAACTAATGGTAGAGGTACTGGCATAAGGAAAGTCTCAGCGGCAACCCCAAACAATGGTGTCGATCCTCTGACGTCACAAGGAGCATTAACCTTATCCCATGATGGTCGTTTTCTTCTCGCAGTGAACGCAGGCAGCCATAGTATCAGCAGTTTTATCATTAGTGACAGCGGTGTACCTGTTCTAGTGGACGTAAAGCCATCGGGAGGTGCTCAGCCAAATAGTGTAGATGTGTTTGGTGATTTTATCTATGTTGCCAATGTAGGGTATGGCACAAACAATTTTGCATCTAACATCATGGGTTTTCGCATAGAAGAACATGGACGCCTTACTCCTATTGCTGGCTCCTCACGTTCTCTCAGTACTTTCAATGCCGAGCCTGCTCAGGTTCTTTTCACACGTGATGGCAGTAAGCTCCTTGTAACCGAGTATACTACAAACCGTCTTAGCGTTTTCAACGTAAATCAAAATGGTACAGTTTCAGAACCAATCGTTAATGATTCTTATGGTGACGGTCCATTGGGTGCCTATTTTCTATCCTCTGGAATCCTCTTAGTTACTGAAGCGAGTTCAAATGCCCTGTCATCCTATTCAATGAACAACGACGGGATTCTCCAAGTGATCAGTGGCTCTGTACCAAACGGATATAAAACCGCATGCTGGGTAATCACAACTAGAGATGAACGTTTTGCATTCATAACAAATACTTTAAGTGGCACTATTTCCACCTACCGAATCGATCCCAATGGTGAACTGTCAGTGGCAGGGCATATTACTAGTACACCGCAAGGTACAGCTCCAGGACTACCGATGGATGTTGGAGTGAGTAAAGATGGGCGGCATTTTTACACCCTGAACGGAAATCAGGGAACAGTCTCCGTATTTGCTATTCAAGGGGATGGAAGTCTAGTTAGATTGCAGGTTGCTGCATGGACTCAACTCCCTTATTTTGGCTCGCAGGGATTAGCGGTTCTTTGACTTTAAGTTGAGCGATAAAAAGTTAAGTTGGGTGATGAATTTTAAAAGTTGAGTGATAAATAAAAAAAGTTGGCTGATGAATTTTAAAAGTTAGGTGATAAATTAAAGTTGGGTGATAAATTAAAAAAGTTGGTTGATAAATTTTAAAAGTTGGTAGATAAATTAAAAAAGTTAGGCGATAAATTTAAAAATTGTTCCGATAAATCACTAGAAGGCCCTATCGAACTAGCTTCGTTCGATAGGGTCTTCCAGCAACAATGATTTAATCACATGTTTTAATTGAAAAATAGAAGATTGTTGACTTTCGTTCTTCTTGTAAATAAAGACAGTCTCGATCACTTTATTTAACTGCGGCAAATCGTAATAGTGAATGTTGGAGTAGTTATAAAGGTCAATTAGTTTTGTATTTAATACAGCAATCGTATTGTCAATTTGTAGGAAATCAAGGATACTACTGACCGATTTTATTTCTTTCATCGTAAATGGAACTTCATTCTTTTTTAACCACTCTGCCATCGCCCGTGTATACATACAGCCTCTACTTAACACAAGGAGTGTGACAGGTGAACGTTTCTCAAAATCAATAATATAAGAATTGTTCGAAATGACTTCAAATGTTTCTGTTGCAATCAAGTCATAATTTACATCAGGGTAGTGTTTAATAGGATTACTCGTCAGTGCACAATCCATTTCGGCATTATGTATTTTTTCATTTAAGGAAGTGCTAGACTCCACAGTGAAATCGACATCTAAAGGAATATTATTTGTCTGCAAGGCATTCATAATGGATGCGCCATAAATTTTAATCGTTGTATGAGAAGTGCCAAGGGTAATTTTCGACTTCGTTTGTGTCAAACCAATCTCTTGTAAAAATTCATCGTACTCCTGTGTAATAAGCTTTAGAAATTTTAAATATTGTGTCCCTACATTTGTAATCTTCAAGCCCTGCGGTGTACGCTTAAACACCTCCTGACCAATCTCTCCCTCCATTTTCTTCACTTTAGAGGTTAAGGCAGATTGCGTATAATTTGTGATTTCAGCGGATTTACTAAGATTTTGCCTCTCTAAAATTTCGATTTTTAATGCTATTTCTTCTATGTTCATGTTGTATGTCACACACCTATAAAATTTTTTGATAGCTACTATCACTTTCCTCCATTTTACGCATTCATTGAGCAAGCGTAAACTCAAATACGTAAAGTTAATGAATCAGTGAAACAGCATTGGAGGAATTTTTATGAATACATATTATAAATGGATCATCGTATTAGTAGCGACACTGTCCCAAACTGCGGCAACTTTTGTGACGTACGGCATGGGGCCAATTGCTACATTTTATCAAATTGAATGGGATTTATCATCGTTTCAAACAGGTTTTATCGTTTCTGCTGTTAATATTGGGCCAATTTTTTCGATGATGCTGTTCGGCTATTTAATGGATAAAAGAGGAGAAAAACAAATTATCGGATGGGGCTCTATTTTATTAGGGTTCTCAGCTTTACTTCTCATGTTGGTCAATAATTATGCAGTATTGTTATTTTTATTATTAATCGTGGGCGTATGGTACGGAAGTGCACAAACAGGGGGCAGCACCGCAATTGTGAAATGGTTTCCAGACAAACATCGCGGACTAGCGATTGGCATTCGACAAACAGGCATTCCTATCGGTGGAGCTTTAGCGTCAGCCATTCTCACATATATGTACTATCATCATAGCCTAATATCGGTACATCTTGTACAAGGATTGGTGGCTATTGCTGGTGGATTGCTTTTTTTACTGATTTATCAGGAGCCTAAAAATCGCGAAGCAGTAGCTACAACCTCTGTCACTTTTAAAGAGAAGCTAGAAGCTATTAAAAATAATAAAGATTTATATCCAATCTATATTGTTGGGATTGTGATGATGACGTTACAAATGATACTTGTTGCTCATTTCATGAGTTATTTACATCAAGAAGGAGGTTATTCCTTAACAGAGGCGGGGCAATATTTAAGCGTTGTATTAATCGGTGGAATGATTGGAAGGGTAGCAATTGCGTGGATTAGTGATCAATTTTTTGCGCAGAAGCGGGAATTTTTATTAATGATCGTAATGGCTAGTGCAGTTATTCTTATCGTCATATTGCCGCTTATGCTACATGCAAAAATGTTGATGCTATTAGGTTGTTTCTTATTAGGCTTCGTAGCACTTGGCTGGTATTCACTGTTTATCGCTTGTGTAACAGAGCAATCGAATCCACAATATGTTGGTCTAACTGTAAGTGCAGCCTTGACGTTGAATCAGTTATTTATTGTGATCGCCCCTTCGTTATTTGGATTCATGGTAACTTTTTTTGCAAGTTATCAATTGGCGCTGGACATTGTAGCCATATTTGTCGCTCTCGGTGCAATGAATTTATATAGAGTGACCCAAAACAAAAACGCTGTAGTATCGTAGCAAAAATAAACCCAAATTCGGTTCACATTCAGTTCATATATTTGTTGTATTATCCGTTTATAGACAACATCTATAAAAAACTTAGAAAAGTGATTTTCATCTGTTTCAAGAAAAATGAAATGATGGAAATAAGCGAAGGAGGAAATACAATGAATAGAATGGAAAGCACGATAGGGAATAGTGAATGGGCCATTGAAGCACATGGTCTCATCAAACATTTTGGAGAAAATCGTGCTGTTGATGATGTCGATCTAAACGTACGTGCTGGCACTATCTATGGTGTACTTGGCCCTAACGGAGCGGGAAAGACTACTACGATCAGAATGCTCGCAACCCTTCTACGAGCAGATGCGGGGTCGGCACGAATATTCGGTTATGACATAGTGAAAGAGCCTCACATTGTCCGTCAATTAATTGGAGTCACTGGTCAGTATGCTTCGGTTGACGAGTCACTTAGTGCAACGGAAAATTTGATAATCTTCTCTCGTTTGCTAGGATTGGGACGTACAGAGGCTCGAAATAAAGCAGCTGAATTACTGGAAGAGTTCGGTTTATCAGAAGCTGCCAAACGTCCTTTGAAAAATTTCTCTGGTGGTATGCGACGTCGCTTGGACTTGGCTGCAAGTCTTATCGCACAGCCACCATTGATTTTCTTAGATGAGCCGACTACAGGGTTAGACCCTCGAACACGCAATCAAATGTGGGACACAATCCGCCGATTAGTAGATACAGGATCAACCGTCCTATTAACGACACAGTATTTGCAAGAGGTTGATGAGCTAGCAGATCGACTTGCCGTTATTGATCATGGTCGAGTTGTTGCGGAGGGAACGGTCGATGAGCTAAAGGCATCTGTAGGTACATCATCTTTACATTTGAACATTCAAAATCCTCAGGAGATCATAGTTGCTCGTGAAACCGTAGAACAAATACTCGACGTAAAAACTACAGTTACACAGGACATCGGGAAGATTACGGCCCCGATGGCAAATGTTGACGCAGTGACGGATTTACTGATCGCCCTTCGTCAAAAAGGAATACAACTTGATGAGTTCAGCGTACAAAAACCGACCTTAGATGAAGTGTTTTTGACAATTACCGATGAGAATGTTCCCCAAGAACTCAAAGGCTCTGAGCAAGTAGAGGGGGAAAGAGTATGAAAAGTCAATTGCTAAAGAAGCCGAGCTTCAATCAATCTTTAAGAAATTCGTTAACGATGGCCTATCGAGGCGTATTAAAAATTCGACGTACACCTGAGCAATTATTTGACGTAACGCTTCAGCCGATTATTTTCACCCTCATGTTCACCTATATTTTTGGGGGAGCCATTTCGGGCAATGTGCAAAACTATTTGCCAGTCATCATTCCAGGAATTCTCGTGCAAACGGTCATCACTACCTCAATCGTTACAGGAGTCCAATTGCGGGAAGATATGGATAAAGGGGTGTTTGATCGATTTAAATCACTACCGATTGCCCGCATTGCTCCACTGGCAGGGGCCCTATTGGCGGATACAATTCGTTATACAATTGCAACTGTACTTACTTTTACTATGGGATATATCATGGGGTATCGACCAGAAGGTGGATTTGGTTACGTTGTACTTGCGGGGCTTTTAGTTATTGTCTGTGCCTGGGCTATTAGCTGGATTTTTGCCTTCTTTGGTGTCATTGCACGTACAGCTTCGAGTGTACAGGGAATTTCCATGCTCGTTCTGTTTCCACTGACATTTCTTTCTAACGCTTTTGTACCAGCAGAGACTTTGCCAAATTTCCTGCAGTGGTTTGTGAAATTTAATCCAATTTCACATCTCGTCACAGCCGTTAGAGAACTTGCAAATTCAGGAACTATAGGTTGGGATTTGTCAGCTTCACTTATTGGAGCGGCAATTGTTGTCATCATTTTTGCACCACTGACAGTTCGTGCTTATATGCGTAGAACATAAGAAAAATCCTTAAAGAGTGTGTTTTGATCAAGCAATTGTCAAAACACGCTTTTTATTTTGGATTGTTGCGAGAATTAAAGTTGTAACTGTTACTGATTCCTATAATAGGATAAAATGATGGAAAAAGGAATGAATTCAACAAACGGAGGAATGCGATGATGGATCCAGAAAAAAGTTCGATTTGGATTGATGCAAGTATTGCTACAGTTTGGCAGGCTGTCACAGAGGAACAGCTACTGACGCAATGGTACGCCCCAGATTCAACTTGGGAAATTCCCAAATTAGAGGCAGGAGAAGAGATGATTTTCTCGATAATGCCGAATGAACAAAATCAGCTTGCAGAAAAATTACCGATGGTGTTAACGATTAAAAATGTAACGCCAAATCGAGAGTTTTCTTTTTACTTAGGTGTAGAAGAAACGCTGATCGCTATATTTTTACAGGAAGAAAAAAATGGCACCACGGTCACTTTTAATACGAGCGGCTACGGGGCTTCTCTCGCAAGCTTAAAAGTTTTAGTGGAGGGAAATGAAATCTGTTAACTTGTATGTTTCATGGAAATTTTCATTTTTCATGAAACTTTTTTATTGTTCATCAGTCTAACTGTAAATGCTTTTGTGGGGGCGAGCAAAATGTTAAAAGAACAAAAGGACGCTCACTTATCTAGAGCCATGACAATGTACGGGGATTATTTATTACGCGTATGCTTTACATATGTACAAGATTGGGCAGTGGCTGAAGATTTAGTACAAGATACCTTTGTTAAATATTATGAGAAAATGGAGCAATTCCGTGAAGAAGCTTCCATCAAAACATATTTATATCGAATTGCGATTAACAATTGTCATAGTTATCTTTCAAGCTGGCGTTATAAAAAAATACAAGTCATTGATTATTGGAGCAAATTAAAGAGCCTTTCCAATAATCCTGAAAAAGAAGTATTGATGGGAGAGACGGATGCATTGCTAGTGGCATCGATTGAGAAACTCCCGACGAAATACAAAGATGTATTACTACTATTTCACTTTGCCGAGTTTTCCTTAAAGGACGTTGCAGCTTTACTAAAGCTACCAGAAAATACGGTCAAAACACGATTAAGGCGAGCACGTCAAATGGTTGGCATCACGCTATTGGAGGAGGGGTTCGAATATGGATCAGATTCGTAATGCCATCAATGAAATGTATAAGGAAGGTAAATTCTCTCATGAAAGTCATGGTAAAACGTTTCAAAAAATCAATCAAAAAACGAAGAAGCGAACACCGTTAATGCCAATTATCCTAACAGTAGTCGTAACAGCTTGTCTGATCATCGGTTTAAAGATGATGCTTTTCCAACATGATATCCAATTAACGACGTCGACGGTTATCGATTCAAATTTCTATCCAGAAAAGTCTGGAAGGGTGAAAGACTATAGCGTATTAACAAAACCTTGGATGGTAGTAGGATTAGTGAGTTCTGTGTTCTTATTTATTTTTGCGATATTAGCATTTATGAAAAAATGGTTTTGGCGCGTACTACTATGTATCGTCATTATTATTGCCATTTTAGGGAATATGTCTGAACGAATTGGCTATCGCGTTTACGTACAGAATGAAGCGGACATTCGAAATACTGTACTGGGACCGTTTCATCCAGATACTGTTAAAATGAATGGTACAATAACGATACAACAGTATAGAATTGGTTATTTTTCGGAGAATCGCTTTAGAGGTATTGCAATTTTCAAGCATGATGGAAAAGGCTATGCATTGGATCAGTATATACAGAGCGAAGTAGATACCATGGTTTCTGTTTATTTAAAAGACATCCACAATCTTGTTATTCCATTACTTAACAATCATAACATTGAAAAATTAATAATAGACACTGGGACCGAGCGTATTGAGAAAGCAGTTGATTCGAATGATGCGCAATTAATATCAGTGCCTCTAAAATCAGAAATAGCTACTTCTCAATTGCTGATACATGCATTGGATCATGAAGGAAATACTTCTATTCTTTATAAAGATTCACGTATTTTCACCTATTAACTGCTACCCCGTATGAATATGATGCTTTCATACGGGGTTCATTTTTGACATATCCATGGAAGGAGTGCTCACTACGTCTTAGGTCTTAGAAGATTTTAAAGCGGAGGGTCGTTTTTATAAATGAAAATTCCTATATAATGAATTTATTGGAATATTATATAGCGGGAGGAAATTACATTGAAAAAATTTATGGGACTTGGTTTGGTAATAGGTGCCTCATTAATTGCGTTATCGGGGTGCAACTCAGTCATGCCAGGTAAAACCAAAGATGAAACGATTTTAGTCGAAAAGGATAAAGCAGAAAAGTTAGATGTTGAATTACAACTTGGAATTGGGGAAATAACAGTAGAAAAAGGTGCTAAGGATTGGGTTGAAGGTACTGCTCAATACAATATTGATAAACTTGCTCCAAAAGTAAAATATGACTTACGTGGCAAGACAGGAAAAATATCGATTGATCATAAAGGTTCAACTAGCGTGCGTTTAGGGAAAATAAAAAATATATGGGATATTAAACTGAATGAAGATATTCCAATGGATCTCTCAATCGAAACGGGAGCATCGGATGCAGAACTAGATTTACAAGGGTTGCAGCTGGAAAAATTAGATATTAACACAGGTGTTGGCGATCTTGAAGTAAATTTAGGTGGCGATTGGAAAAAAAGCTTCGAAACGAATATTGAAACAGGTGTTGGGAACACTACTGTCACTTTACCGTCAAAGGTTGGGGTAAAGCTTACGACAGAAAAAGGCATTGGCACATCAAATATTGAAGGCCTCATTTCTAAAGGAGAAGGGGTTTATGTAAACGAAGCGTATGACAAAGCAGATGTAAAAATAGAGGTCAATTCCGAAATCGGAGTAGGCGACATTACTTTCAAATTGGATAAATAATGAAAAATTTAGTAGGCTACTTTAAGTGAAGTAGTCTACTTTTTTTTGTAGAAACATAGGTGACGGATAGAATGAGCAAAGTAGCGGATAGAAGAGCCGAAAACGTGGATAGAACGATCAAAAACGTGGATAGAAGAGCCAAAGACGTGGATAGAGAGCCAAACGTGGATAGAAGAGCCAAAGACGTGGATAGAACGATCAAAAACGTGGATAGAAGAGCCAAAGACGTGGATAGAACGATCAAAAACGTAGATAGAAGAGTCAAAGTCGTTGATAGAGAGCCAAACGTGGATAGAAGAGCCAAAAACGTGGATAGAAGAGTCAAAGTCATGGATAGAAAAGCCAAAGCCATGGATAGAAAAGCCAAAGCCGTGGATAGAAGAGTCAAAGACGTGGATAGAGAGCCAAACGTGGAAAGAAGAGCCAAAGTCGTCGCTAGAACGATCAAAATCGTGGAAAGAAGAGCCGAAGTAGTGGATAGTGAGCCAAACGTGGATAGAAGAGCCAAAAACGTGGATAGAAGAGCCAAAGCCGTGGAAAGAAGAGTCAAAGTCATGGATAGAACGAATAAAATGCACGATAAAAGTGCAGGAATGACGGTTTGAACGTCACCCCAATATTTAAAGCAGAGCCACTTTTATCTATTTGTAAAAAGAATTTTATCAAAGTGAAACCTTTTGATAGAGTTAATTACTCTAAGTATTGAAAGGGGGAGACAGCGTGGAACATGACTTATCGATCGTCAAACAGGCTATTGCAGGGAATAAGGAAGCGTTTGAGCAGCTACTCATTCTAGAGGAAGAAAAATTATTTTATACTGCGCTTTCTTATGTTGGCCAAAAAGAGGATGCACTGGATGCTATTCAAGAAGCAGCATGTAAAGCCTATCTAACCGTGCATCAACTAAAGCATCCAGAATTTTTCTCCACATGGCTGTTTCGGATTTTAATACATGAATGCTATCGTTTGCTAAAAAAAGGGCAAAAAATCATTCCTTATGAAGAAAATGAATTATTAAATCGTTTACGGGAGCAAGAAAATGTTCTGGCGAATCCAATCGATTTATCGGATGCTATACAGCTTTTGAATCACTCTCAGCAAATGGCCATCATTTTATTTTATTATCATGATTTACCAATTAAAGAAATTTCAGAAGTAATGGAAAAGCCGGTTAGCACGATTAAAACGTATTTGCATCGTGGAAAAAAACAATTAAAACGAGAATTAGAAAGGAGTGCAACGTTTAATGAAAAAGCCATTTAATGAAAACAGTACCCTTCCAGAATTCCCAAGAGATGAGGTACGAACAGCGATTGCCAATGGAATAAAACAAGCAGAGGAGCAAAAAAATATGACTCAAAAACCTGTACAAATTAAAAGAAAAAGTAAACGTAAACCATTATTATATGTAGCAAGTGCGGCAGCCGCATTTAGTATTATGGTAGGTTCTGCAGCGTATGTATCTCCAACTTTCGCAAGCACATTGTCACAGCTACCGATTGTCGGGTCGGTATTCAGTAACTCTGGTTACCTTGGACTAAAACAAGCAAGTGAACAAGGGCTAACAAGCACTATTGGAGAAAAACATACAATTAACGGTATTTCCGTAACAATAGATGAAGTACTTTATGACGCGTCAAATATTACGGTAGGACTTACAATTGATTCTGAAAAGAAATTAGGTGATTATTACTTAGGGGCAGGACCGAACTTTACTATTAATGGTAAAAACCCTAAAGTAAGTTCTGGTGGCTATGGTGAAAAAGTTTTAAGTTCAACAGTCCGTACAGGCATCGCAAGATTTGAAGTGAAGGAAGACATGCCGGATTCCTTTGAAATGGGCTTAACGTTAGAAGGGAAAGAAGGGGAAAAATGGGAATTTTCAGTTCCTGTTAAAAAGATTACGAATACTATTGATGTGCCAGTTAATCATCAGCAACAAGCAGAGGGCATTCAACTGGATGTGTCAAAAATTTCATTAAGCCCATCAGGTATAGCACTTGACTATAAAGCTTCTGAAAAGGGGACAATTGATAATTCACAAGTAGGTGCATCGTTTATAGAATTCCGTATTACCGATCAGAATGGCAAGGAGATTACTTCGCATTCTGGTGGAGGAGAAGGTCATTTCGATAATGGTGAATGGAACTTTAGCAGTACCAAGTCCTTTGACCCGATTTCAAGCAATGTTCAAAAATTAATGATTACACCATATTTAGTGATTCCTTCAGGTGGAGGCGGTGTACATGTTGATATTGCTGGCGTAGAAACTAAAATTCCATTTAATAAACCATGTGTAAAAGAAGTGAAGTTCCAACCATTCACAGTAGAATTACCTAAGCAAAATAAATAAACATTCAGGCGTCAAATACAACCTTTGTATTTGGCGCTTATTTTATGTTAGTTTATAGAAAGCAACTGAATGAAGGAGCGAACGGATTGAAGATTTATACATACAAACAACCAGCGGCCATTGAGTCAACAGAGGCAGTAGCCATTTTAAATGAAGCGGGGGAAGTATCGTCGAATGTCCAACGTGTTTATTCGAATGGCCTGAAAAAGGCATTTGACCGCACAATGGACTATCGCTATTTTGTACGTTTTGATGTCAGTGATGTCACTGGTCAGCCTCTTTTCACATGTAAGAAGGTGTCGCGTCGGGGTCGAGTGCATTTTAAAGGGAAGGATTTCGTCACAGGCAAAGAGTACATGATTGCCTATGATGGTTGGCAAATTATGATTCCTGACTTAATTATCACGGATGATGTCCAAACTATAAAACTCAACAAGGAAATGGAGGACTGGTCCGTATTTTCGTTAGAGGAACAACCGATAGCACGCTGGCATGCTGTCTTTTGTGAAACCCATTTTGAGATTACTCTGCAAATCGAAGACAACAGCCCGATACAGCATGAAGCCTTTTTTATTGCGATTGGACAGGCAGTGCTGTTTGTAGGAGCGTAAGATGTCGATATATTTGAAAAAGTGTCCGATAAACTGAAATAGTTAAACGATAAATCTTTTAATAATTTGAGAACAAAACTAAAGAGCATATCTTGGTTATTATTTCCAAAACATGCTCTTTTTAATTTATTAGAAGATAAAGCTATCAGGTCATTTCGATTTGAAGGGCCATCAGCTGCTCCAATCCTTCTTTTAATGGCGGTTGTGCCTCTCGGGCTGCCTCTTCAAGTTCCTCTATGCTCCCAAAAATCCGGTGCAGTACCATTTCGCTTTCATAAATCTCTTTGCCTTTTAGCGCCTTGAATAGCGCCTCGGCTAGCTCAGGAGTGTCGATGGTTAAATTGGTGACCAACGTGCCTTCATCAATTCCTCCCTGTAAAATGGATACAATCACTGGCATAAGCTCTACTTTTACGCCATGCGCATCAATAAACGCCTCTGCATAACCATCCTGCGCTGACTGATGCTCTGTATCTACCAGTTCCATATAGCGGCACACTAGCGGAAAATAAGCTTCGCTGTACAAGCCAAGGCCCAATACTGCATAAGTGCCCGGCATGACCGATTCCTCGCTTGGCTCCACGTCCCCGTACCACGCGAACTCTTCCATAGCTATATCTACATATTCTGCAATCTTCGGGAACAAATTAGGGTAGCTAAGTGCATTTGCAAAAAACTGATGTAGCTCGGACTTCGCCAGTTCCTCCACGGGAAGGAAGTTCTTTTGGCTACTCTCTAACTTTAGTTGATAACTTTTAGGAAACTCTTGTTTCAAAAGATTGATAATATAATCCAACGCTTCTTTATAAGCAAGTTCTTCTTCGGAGAGAATTCGAATTTCAATCGTTTGTGTAATATCGTTGTTTCTGCCTTCTATCAGCTCTCCACGATATGTACGAGCAAATTTTCCACTGCCTTCTTTTAAATAAATAGCAGCCTCCTTGGAACCCAATTGGACTGCTAGTTCCATATACTTTTGCCGAATATCTGGCTCAGTGAAGCCAATCTGCAATGCTGCATAAAGAAAGAAATCCATCTCTCCGATATCTACGGAAGGATGATCCTCTTTCAAAGTCCAAATCATTCCATAATGACCGGATCGGGTAAAATGCTGCAGTAAAAAGTAATCCAGCGCCCATTTTTTAAACGTATAAGTATACCGACTGATCCAATCATTTTTGAGCTCCTGGTCGTTATCTAACTTGTCGGAGAGACGACGAATTAACAGATCAATTACTTCCACTTCCTGTTTCATCAAATCAGGATTGACCAAATGCTTGGCGAAAAAGAAAATGTCAATCTCTACAGGTAACACAGGTAGATCAGACAGAATCATTGTTTGAATAAAATGATCCAGCCTCTTTTGGAGTTGAATCAACTTGGGCACATTATATAGCTGTTTGTTAAGGGTTAATTTCGAATTCTCCCACTCAAACTCAAACACAACTTCAAACTTGTAATCAAAGAAATCGGGCCCCAGTTTTTCCGAGCGGAACAGGTCGTCTACAAGCCCGCACAAGGTAGGAAAGAACTCCTCAGTCAGAAGTTCATCGGTCAACTCCATGATGTAAGTATCCGCTCCAAATTTGTTCGAGCTGGATAATAATTTGGAGAAATCTATATAAATTTTCCCCTTAGTCCAGGTAAACTTGCCTTTTCTCCACGCCACCCGGAGGTAGTTGTGCACTCCAGCTTGCAACGTTCTTTGATCCTTAAACTCATTGATTCTTTTGCTTTCTTGTTCGTAAAGTGTAGTGATTTCCTTCCATACCTTATTCAGAAAAGCTTCCACAGCCTGATTCAACGGTATCTCCTCCTAATAACTATTCTATTAGCTTAGTTAGTTTTATAAGTAAAATTGTATTAGTCTACATATATTTTACATAATCTTACACAAGAAGCGAACATCTTTTATACTAATCTGCTACGTTCGTTTAGTTTAAGTACAAAAGTTCACATATTCATAGTCGGATTAGCATAAAAAATAGCTTATTTCTTAGAAAGCTATTTTTAATAAAACTCTGTTTAGTTGGGCGATAAATCCGAAAAATAGGGCGATAAACTGAAAATTTAAGCGATAAATGAAAAGCAGACCCTCTGCTACTTAAGAGAGTCTACTTTCATTTAAATATCTAGCATTTCATTCGCTAATTTTCTACGACTTATCCAGTAACCTTGTAGCGTAAAGACAATAAGTGTCGCGCCTAAAAAGACGATACTCGTAACACCTAATGTAACGAAGTCATAAGATCCTCCGTCAATCGTGAACAGTAATTTTGTAACTAGAAGTCCGAGAAATGTCCCAACAGCCAGTCCATAAAGTACAAAGGATAACACTTGCGTCAAAATCAGCTTGATTAATCCTCGCGGTGAAAGACCTATAAGGCGCTGAATTGCATAATCGGCACGTTTTGAGTAAATGGAGTGAAGCAGTGTTTGCAATACGCCGAGACAAGTTGCAGAAATTAAAATAACAAAGACTCCAACAAAAAGGCTCCAGCGCTGGAAGGTCATTTCATCGTTTTGCTTAATAAATGTCTCTTTATCAGTAATTTTTAAAGCTGGCCAACTTTCTTGTAAGTATGAGAGATCGGCTAATGCCTGCTCTGTATTATCTGCTTCCACCATTATGTTTGTAATGATAGTTGAATCAGAAGATACTATAAAAGAGGACCAATCCACAAATAAATCTATATATTTATTATAAGAATCAAGAGCTACATCAATTACTAGTAATTCACCAATTGGCACATTTTGTTGAAGTGTTTCATCAAATGTCCCTGCCATTATACGATCACCAACTGCTAATTGATGTTTTTTAGCAAATCTTTCTGTAATGATCACTCCATTTTTCAAATCTCCTTTAACAGCATCAAGCTTTTTTAACTGGACGTATTTTTCGACATCAATGGCCTCGAAGTTACTACCTTCTTCCCAGCCATTTTCGCCTTCAAGCGCGATCCAAGGTGCTTCACTTCGTGCATAGGCATAGGCCACACTCGGCAATGCCTCAATTTCTTTTATTAGATCCGGTGTAACGGTTGGGTCATTTAATTCATTATCAATTTTAATCGATGTTTCATATTGAGAGTTAATATACTCATAGGAGCTTTGCTGAACTGATTTAAATAAAGAGCTGCCGAAAATTAAAATGACCATTAAGCCGATAATGCTAAGTATAATCGGCATATTTCTTCGTACTTGTGGCATAAGCTGCTGACACGCTAAGTATGCTTCTTTGCCGAGCACAGTACGAATAGGCTTCAATGAAAATTTAAATAATGCTGTAAAGAGGTATGGCATCAGGTAAAGGAAGATTCCACTGACGAGTAATGTGCCTATTAAAATCATAAGTGCACCTTGTCCACTATTCTTTCCGATTTTATAAGCATTTAAAAACAAGAATAGGGATATGAACGCAACGCCACTCACAATAATCGATTTCCATTTTGTCCACCGTAAACTTAAATTTTCATTCTCTGTTGCGATTTGTAAAGGTAATAGACTTGAGCTTTTATGAACTTGCCACTGTGTGATTAGCTGGAGCAATAAAAAACTTACAATAGCAATCGCCAATACAAAGATCATCGGTAAATCAGTTTTTGCATCTGGCATTTTCATCAAACTAATGAGCTGTGGTAACCAACTTTTTATTATCAATAAACTGACCGCTGTCCCAAGCAATACGCCAACGCCAATAATTGTAGATAATTGCAATTGTACAATGCGTCCTACTTGCTTGGTAGAGGCGCCAAGTGCACGAAATACCATAAGCTGTTCTTTAATTTTGTAAAATAATAGCTGGAACGTTGATAGCAGTAAAACACTTGAAATAAGTAATATAAAGAATGAAAGTACAACCATAAAAATGATTAATGCTTGTATATTTCTCTTAAATTCATCATAGTCACTCATGACATCTACACGTAATGTTTCATCAAGTTGTTTCAAATCTGTACCAACTGAGGTAGCCATATTATCTTCCGTTTTAATGAGTGCAAACATACCGGCCGTTTGTGCATTACTATTATTCATCCAAGTTTTCAACTCATCATTTTGCATAAGGATAAAATTAGGACTATCTGTGCCTTTAAGGGGTGAAAGGATTTCTTGTATCGTAAAGCTACCTGTATTTGCTTCAACAGTATCTCCAATCGTTTTATTGAAAGTAACGTTTAGCGTATCACCGACCTCTTTGTGGAAAAGACGTGCCACATTTTCAGTAATCACAACTTCGTTCGGGCCAAGATCGACATTAAAATGATAGCGGCTTTTCACTAAGTCGTCGTTTTCCACACCAACTGTATAAAATGATGTATTTTTCTCATTTTCAACATTAGTTTGAGCTAGTGACACACTCGAAACTTTTGTAACACCAGGCATTGCTTCGAAATTTTCGATTTGCTGTGAAGTTAACAGCCTATTTTGATCGGGGTTATAGCCGACCATTAAATCCATTTCGCCATATAATGCTTGTATGTCTTCTTTCATTTGACTATGGGCATTCCATATGTAAACACTCATTGTCATGACAAGGCAAATGGAAATGGTAATAATACTAATACTCGTTAATACATTGGCCCATGCTGCACGAAATAGCTTCAGAGCAATGGTACGCATCGTAAACATTACACATCACCTCTAGTAATCAGCTTGAACTTCGCTAAAATACAATCTAAATCCTCCGCTGTTTGCGTATTTTGATAGGAATCCACAATGGCACCATCATGGAAAAATAATACACGATTTGCATAAGTCGCAACATAAGGGTCATGTGTCACGAGTAACATGGTTTGATTCATAGTTTTTTGCAAGTCTACTAACAGCCCTAAAATTTCATCAGTCGTATTCACATCCAATGCACCAGTCGGCTCATCTGCCAGCAATATTGGTGGGTTTGCAATAATGGCGCGGGCTATGGCCACTCGTTGTTTTTGACCACCAGAAAGCTCATTTGGTCGATGCTTTGCCCATGCAGCGATATTTAGCTTTTCCATCATTTGCTGTACGCGTACTTTGATGTCTTTACTTGGTACATCATTGAGGATAAGAGGGAGCGCAATATTATCTTCAACTGATAAATCCTTCAGCAGATGGAACGATTGAAAGATAAAGCCGATATTCTCTTTGCGGAATTTCGATGCTTTTGGCTCTTGATAAATATCATGCGCTTCCTTTCCAAATAAGAATAACGCTCCTTCAGTCGGTTCATCGATGGCGCTAATCATATTGAGCAGTGTACTTTTACCAGAACCGCTCGTCCCCATAATGGCCACCATTTCACCTTGATAAACCGTACAATGGATATTTTTCAAAGCATTGACCGTATGATGCTTTTGTTGAAAGATTTTTGACATCCCTTCGATGCGTAACACTTCTGTTAAACGTCCTTCGGGGATCGGAATCGCATTAATAACTCCTTTCAACGGATTGAACCCATTCATCTATATATGCCCCCTTTAATTGTTGTCGTAAAGCTTGTAAGCCTCGGCGAATATGCGTTTTCACAGTGCCCTCAGGACATTGTAAAATCGCTGCAATATCTTTTACCGAGTAGTCTTGATAAAAACGTAATAGTAAAACCGTTTTGTATTTTTCCTCTAGCTCGCAGAGAGAATGCCATAAATCAAGTTCTTCTTCGATATATGTAGGTGAAGTACTATTGAGATCCTCTAATGTATGTGGTTCAACAAGCTGTACCGAGTTTTTCTTGGCAAGATAGGTTTTACAGCAATTTATAATAATACGCGTTAACCAGGTAGAAAAATATTGAGGGTCGTTTAATTTAGGTAAGCCCTCATATGCACGGATAATGGTCTGTTGAAAAACTTCTACGGCGTCATTTTCATTTTGGACATAAACATAAGCCATTCGATATAACTTATGTTGCTCCTGCTCAATAAGCTGATAAAAAGCTTGCTCATCTCCGTTTTGTGCTAACTGTACCAATGATTCTTGCTTTGTAGTAATGAAAAACGCCTCCTTCCGACTATTAGACTTGGCAAACTATCATTTCGATTCAACTTTTTTTATTTTATGGGAATTTAATGGGTCATTTCCGAAAACAGGAGATTACTTTTGTTAAAGACTATACAATGCATATCAGTTGATCTTCGTTCTTGGCGACTCCTTGGGGATTAGCGATAGGGCAAGAAGGCTAAACCTGTGATAACGCTTTCGTGACCAACATCGTGTTAGCCCAAGACCCTGGAGCGAAGCGTGTGTTTTCTGTGCAAAAGGCGTATAGCTAACGTAGCAGCAGCAACAAAGTTTTATCTGTGCGAAAGCGCTCAGTAGGAACGGGAATCAACCCTATGTTATGGTGTTGTTCCAATTTAATAGATAAAGTCCAATTTATGGTTAAAGATTAATTTATTGCTATAATAACATTAATAGAGTGGGATTTATGGAAGTTCATGGAAAGTAAACTAAAATAACTAATAAGCTTGTTTTAAGGAGGAAATAAAGATGAAGAAAAAGCCTATTTATGTGGAGCTGGATATACGAGCACCTATCGACGAGGCTTGGAATTATACCCAAAACCCTAAGCTGCATGAGCAATGGGATTTACGTTTTACTTCTATTACATATATCGATAAAAAATCTCCTGAAGAACCTCAGCGCTTTACCTATGAAACGAAGGTGATGCCGGGCATAGCAGTTAGTGGCTGGGGTGAGAGTAAAGGAGAGCATCATAAAAAAGATGGTACGAAAACATCCTCGTTACATTTTGGTACACCCCAAAAAATATCTCCAATTGCAGAGGGGAAAGGGTACTGGCGATATATTCCTAAAGACCAGGGGCTCACATTTTTAACCCAGTATGACTATGATGTTCGCTACGGGAAACTAGGGAAATTATTTGATGCTGTGTTTCGTCCCGTAATGGGCTGGGCAACAGCTCTTAGTTTCGATGTTTTAAAAAGATGGCTTGAAAAAGGAGAAAATCCTTTTTCTCAGTATCGTCGCTTCTTTTTAACTATGCTCATTAGTGTGCTTTTTTGTTTTGTGTGGTTGTACCACGGTCTTGTACCGAAAATCATCGTACAACATCCTACTGAGGTGATGATGATTGAGAAATTACTAGGCGGGGATTATAGTCAGTTGAATGGATCAAGTAACACTAGCCAAATAGTAAACTGGATTGGACTTGCGGAGATAATCTTTGCACTGTGTTGGCTATTGCCTCGAGGAAAGCGTTTATTGTTTGGTGTGCAAATAGTGTTATTTCCGTTTTTAACATTGGGTGCCGTTCTAGCAGATAAAACGATTGCTACTGCTCCGTTTAATCCTGTAACACTTAATGTAGCATTGTGGGTATTGTCCATTATCGGGTTGATTCTAAGTAAAGATATGCCTAGTGCCAAAAGCTGTAAACGAAAGCGAGGAGAAACAACATGACGATTTATCAAACTTTATTGGGCGAGGACTTTACTCGACTCCATCCGATGCTGCAGAAGCGTTATATGTTACCTGTAGATCAGTCTTTTTATGCTACTGGCGTAATGCATAAAATTGAATCTGGTACAAAGTGGCTGCGTCCTTTTTATGCGATAGCTACCAAAACTAAATTCCTGTTTCCTGAATCAGGCGACGGTGTTCCATTCTCAATTTGTAATACTTGTCGAGTATTACCAAGTGGAGAACTTGAAGTGTTATGGGAGCGTACTTTCAATTTTTCAACCAGAACTAGACATTTCGATGCGAGAATGACGATTGATCCAGTCCGAAAAATAGTCAAGGATTACTTAGGATCACCAGCTCTTTTTTATTCAGATTTACATTTTTCAGTGACACGGGAGGGGAGATTAATCATTCGTTCTGGTGTCCAACGGTTTGTAGTTTCCAAAATGGAATGTCCAATACCAAAAATATTAGAGGGGCGTGTAATCGTCGAGGAAGGATTTGATGACAAAAGGAATGTGTTTACGATTCATGTGTCCATCCATAATCCATTGATAGGGAGGCTGATGATGTATGCTGGTGAATTTACGCAACAATCTATGTAGTCCTGTCCTAATAGTAGGGCTTATGCTGTCGGTCGTTTGTTATTTGTTTAGCCCGCAGCCTGGATATATGTTGCTACTCACAGTTGCACAGCTGATCTTTGTTCCTGCGATGGTGAAAATGGTCATTTCCTTTAACAAAGCCGGTGATGCTATTATTGTCGCGATGATGCTTGCGATTACGATGCTACATTGGTGCTCTGAAGGTTGGATAGCCATCGTTCTCGTACTTATTTATGTTCTTTATACGGCGTTTATAGCTATACAAGGTGTGAAGCGATTTTTACAACGAGGCTTTACAAACATGGCGGAGATATCGATTGATGTGGGACTTATTTATATATTGATCGGTGGACTATGGTTTTTTGCTTTTATCGCAAACATCGATACAGGTTTTTCATCGTTAATAACGTGGTTAACAGCCATCCATTTTCATTACTCAGCTTGTTTATTAGCTATTTCTATAGGTCTTTTTGGGCGAATACATAATAGTAGATGGTACAATGCAGTCGTTGTTATTTTATTGACAGGCCCACTTCTTGTTGCAATTGGTATAACGTTCTCTACAATAATAGAAATTATTTCAGTGACACTTTATATCGCTGCGATTTACAGTTTATTTTTCCTTGCTCTAAAAACGAAACTTCCTCGTGGACAAGGTTTACTGTTACGCATTTCCTATGGGTCTCTATGTATTACGATATTATGGTCGTTTATATATGCATTTGGATATGTAGGGATACCAGAAATGCTAAAATTCCATGGATTTATGAATGGTATTTTCTTCGGTAGTGTAGGGGTGCTGGCTTGGGCTATAGCTATTCCGGAAACTAAATTTCAACCATTTCATTTTCCAGTTAGCCAAATTAGGGGGAAATTGCGAGAACGAAAAGACCCGCACCCTGGTTTAGTCGATGCGCTTAGTGATTTTGTGGATACGACAAAGCTGCCACACATCATTCCACATTTTTATGAAGAAACCAATCAGTATCGTTTAATGGCATCTGTAAAGTGGAAAAGCTGGTTTAAACCGTTTGCTTTGATTTATCAAGGCTTAAGTCGCTTCATGCAACAGCTGAATTTACCCTTCTCCAGTAAGCAAATTGAGATGACAGGAATGGTTGTTAAAGTAGATGAGCTGCGCGATGGACGTCCAGCTCCACGTGCATGGATTCGTAAAATAGACAAACAAACAACCTTTGTCGCAATCTATTCAAAGCATACAATAGGACAAACTACCTATATGAATATTGCACTTCCACTGCCTTTCTCAACAATGATTGGGGTGTTACATTTACATGAAGATAATGGTGCTTTATATTTAACGAGTAATTACGATGGGGATGCTGGGATTTATTTAGACATTAACCGTTTTTTATTTCAATTACCTTTACAGGAGCATTTTAAGATAAAGGCAGAAGATGAAACAACACTAACGGCTGTGCACAAGATGCGTATTTTCGGACTTCCCTTTTTAGAAATAAACTATCAAATAACAAGAAAATAGATCCTTATTGAAGGAATCTGCCTATCTTTACTAGAAGGTCATATAGACATAATAATAAAGGGGTGATTCGTTGCGATTAACTAAAGGGATTTCAGGTTTTGATGCAGGACATCTAATTGAACAGGATATGCGATCTTTCCAGTCGATGGTTTATCATTTAGTTACAAGTGAACAACGAGCAAAAGCTATCCAATTTATTGATCAGCCTCATTTTGTTTATATGCAAGCGGTGATTCAACTGGAAGATGAACGTTTGACGATACTTCATCATAGGCTGATGCCTTATATTGCGTTTGCTAAGTTTGATGAAGAGTTAATATTCCGATTTTTAACAAAATCTCCATTACACAAATATTTTCCGATGCGTAAATGCCTTCCTGCCGATACACTAAACACATTGTTGACGCAGGATAAGGAGTTGCACAGTTTATCTGAAGTGGAATGGAAATACATTTCACGCTTTGATAGTAAAACAATCGGAGATGTTATGTTTAATTATTGGGATTAATATTTAAATAGAAGGAACAGCTTACTTTTGAGGCTGTTCTTTTTGTGTGTCAAAAGTCCTGTTTGGTTTTTTGGGGGGTAGTCCGTCTGTCTGAAAATTTTGGCTTTAATAATCCGCTGAAAATTACATGAAAATCACCTAGTTATTTCATTTAATCTAGGGAAAATTCCAAATCAATCCAAACTTGGCTCGAGAGTGTTAAATTACTAATGGTGTGCAAATTATAACAATGCACATTAGATTGCATTTGGAAAGTAAGGAGAATTTGAAATGAATTTTAAATCAATAAGTAAGAGAATCGTTTTTTCCTTCAGCATTGTAGTAGCAGTAGTGGTTTTATATATTGGTTACAATTTTTATGCAGTCAACCAAAGCAACAGCGCAACGGAACAAATTATTGATGAAGAAATGCAATTATTAATTACAGATTATGAGGAAGCTCAGACGATAGGGCTAAGAATTGCAGCAGCTAGAGGGTATGTACTTTCTGGTGATGAAAAGTATAAGAAAATTTTTGAAGATAATGTCAAGCATGCTGATGACAATGAGAAACTACGTTTAGCAATATCAGAGACAGGTGATTTCAACAAATTTGCGGAAATGGCTAAAGAATGGAGCAGTTATGTTGAAAAAGAAGTATTTACTGTTTATGACCAAGGCCAAATTGAACAAGCAACAAAAAATTTAGCAACTATGAGTGATAAGGCTACGGAAATACGTGAAGGCTTTGAGGGGTTAGCAGAGCATCGTAAGCAATTGATTAATGCGACTGGTGCAGACATTGTCAGTGCAGGCGAGACTAAGCAGCTTACAGGAATAATCGTAGGTGTTGTGATTGTTATCATTGCTATCGTGATTGCATTATTAAGTGCTCGAATCATTTCTAGACCAATCATCGCTGTGACAAAACGTATGCAACGAATTACTGAAGGTGATTTAAGTGAGCCTGCACTTGTTGTGAAATCAAAAGATGAAGTAGGACGGCTTACAGAAGCGACTAATACGATGTCCGATATTTTGAACCGTTTATTAAAGCAAATTCAAACCGTGTCTAATGATGTAGCTGCGTATAGTGAGGAGCTCATGCAATCAGCAACAGAGGTGAAAACTGGTACGGAACAAATTGTCGACACAGTCACTGAAATCGCGAGTGGCACAGAAGTGCAGGCAAGTAATGCATCAGATGTAGCTACAACAATGACAGAATTTACGTTGAAGATAACAGATGTCAATAATAGCAGTACGGATGTTCAGCAATATTCCCAAAATGTTATGGCTTTAACGAAAGAGGGCCAAAATTTAATGGACGCATCCACAGAGCAAATGACATCTATTCATCATATTGTGAAGGATGCAGTTTGTAAGGTGGACGAACTAAGTAAACAAACTCAGGACATTTCAAAAATCGTGGCAGTGATACAGGGTATTGCTGCACAAACGAATTTACTGGCACTTAATGCAGCGATCGAAGCGGCGCGAGCTGGGGAGAATGGTAAAGGATTTGCGGTCGTTGCAGATGAGGTTCGTAAACTCGCTGAACAAGTAGCAGTCTCAGTTGACGATATCACGGATATTGTACAAAAAATCCAAAAAGAATCGAACATGGTGACATCTTCACTGGAAAACGGCTATGAAGAAGTTGAAAAAGGTACAAATCAAATTACATCTACAAACGAAACATTCGGCCACATTGCAGAGGCAGTGTACTCGATGTCAACAAACATTGATAGCATGACGACAAAGCTAGAAGACGTAGTACAAAACACTGTCAATATTAATAAATCAGTGGACGAAATAGCTGCTGTATCAGAGCAATCCGCTGCAGGCATACAGCAAACTTCCGCAACGATCGAACAAGCAGCCAGCTCGATGGATGAAATCAAAAACAGTTCATCCAATTTAGCGGAAATGGCAGAGAGTTTAAACGACCTTGTTAGGAAATTTAAATTGTAATTTTGGACATGTATTTAATGCAGAATCATAATTAGACAGTAAATGCTCCATCGAAAATTAAGAATCAGTTAAACCAGCAATTGACGAGAAAAACGTTTAATTGCTGGTTTTTTATTGTTTGGTTTAGAAGGATGAAATAGAAGATATATGTATTGTCATCGCTCTAAATAAAAACCGGTTGTAAATTATTTGTACAAAATTGAATAATAGGAAGTTCAATGGGGATATAAATAAAAGAAAACCGACAATAGGAGTGTAGAGATGGCGACACTTGTTGTAAAGAGAAGTATTATGCACCGTTACCAAAGTATTGGGCAGGCGATTCAAGTGGCAGAGCCGGGGGATTTCATTGAAATCCGGGATGGGATATATGAAGAAAGCTTCGAAATTTCCAAAAGGCTGACACTTTATGGAGTGGGGAATGTGATCATTAAAGGTGGCGTATTTATCCGCTATCAGACACTTGTAAATATGCGAAACCTGCGTTTTACTCAAGGGCAGGGAATTTACGTAAAGGGCGATTTACAGCTAGAAAACTGTATTATTGAGCAACAAATGGTACAGGCACAAGTGACCGTAAGCTTCGGTAGTTTAATGATGAAAAATGTTGATATTTTAGCAAGCCCAATCAATCATTTTGGCCTAAATATCGATAATGGCTCAAGCGTTATTCTAGTGGATACAACGATCCAGCATCATGTTAAAGCTCAAATTAATGTGCAAAATAGTGAAATCGCATTGACTAATTGCATGCTGTTAGAAGGGCGAACGAATGGCATTTATGCAATACGGGATGTAAAAATGGAGCTTGTGGATTGTGAAATTCATGGACATAAAAAGGCACAAATTGTAGCAGCCTCCAGTACAATTTCAATGACCAATACACTTATTCACCAAGGGCAAGATGTAGGGGTGCGAGTTTTCGATAGCTCGAAACTAACGATGGATTGCTGTGAAATCAAACATCATCAAGACACGCAACTGGTTGTTCATCAAAGTGAGTTGTTGGTGACAGATTCTATCTTGACTGATGGTGTAGGGAATGGGCTTTATCTTGGTGAGAAATCTAAGGCGAAATTGTATGATTGTAAGTTCCATCGACATGTCAAGTCGCAGTTGTTAATTGAAAATAGTAAAGCGGAGTTTCGTACATGTAGCATAGATAAGGGAAAGGCGACAGGCGTTACGATTGTCAACGAAGCCGATGTATCAATGACAGAGTGTGATCTCCAAGATCACCCGCAATTTCACTTTATTGTTGATTCAAGCGGGTTAAAGCTCAATCAGTGCAAGATCCAATTTGGACAGGCTGGTGGTATTTATGGCAATGATCACGCCAAGATTACGCTGCACAACACAATAATTCAAGAGCTTCACAGTCATCATATTTATATAAATAATGCTCGACTATTTACTGATAATTGTACTTTTGATCACATTAGCGGAAATGCGATTACTTGTATTGATGCTATTTTTGAAGTTGTGAATAGTGAATTTAACAACTGTTATGATGGCCCATATGCAATAGTATGGTCTGATAAATCAATGGGGCGTATTAAACATTGTACGATTGATAAAGGAGATCGTCCATTTTTAGCGATGTCCAATCAATCTTTACTTGAAATGGTGTACACTGATCTAACTGCTGTAAAAATACCTGCTATTGTACAGGGGAAGAGTCAGTTATTTATCGAAGGGTACACTAACGAGACAATATGGAAGACTGATGCAACGTCGAGAATAGTTAATTTGCCAGTCAATACTAGTGATCAGACAAAGAACGTAATATTAAATAAAGTAGATATAGTTGATATCAGAAAATTGGATGTAAAATTACGAATACCAGTTGAAAATTTACAAAAATTTAACAAAAATATTTTGAAGAAAAATATTAATAAAACAATGTAATAACCGAATAATAAAGTAGGATAAGTAGTTTCAATTATTTTGAAATTACTTTTTTTATGAGTTAAAAGTACTGTGAGAACTGCTGGTAATGTATCATTAATATAAAAAAATATTAAAAAATAATTATTTTTATTTGTTGTCTTTATTCATTCAATCATGCTTTCGTATTTAGACTTTTAAGCTGTGCTGCAGAATGCGAAAATTCGACAAAAGGGATTGTTATTTTTATAATAGAATTAAGTGAATACCAAAAATCGTTACATATACTTCATTAAAAATTATTATTGAATAATAATGATTTTTTATAGAGGTTGGAATTTTATTAAAATAAAGTAAAATTTGGATTAATTAAGTCCATATGTTATCCTGAAAATAGGTCATAAAATGGCTGTATTAGTTAATTGTTTAAGAAACTTGAGTAATGATTGTGAAATAATGAATGGATGAACTGGAGGTGAAAAAAGTATGTTTGGGCTTTCGAAAGAAGAAATTATGTTATTGCTTGAGAAGGTAGGATTAGAAGAAAAACAAAAAAATGCAATAGCGAACATCATGCATCTTAACAATAAGCGAATAGAGCAACAACTTGCATTTATTATCGACCTAGTAATTGATGAACGCGAAAGAAATATTTCAAACAATACATATTTAAATTAAAAATGACTTAGAAAAAGAAATTTAACTTTTTGACAAATTACATATTATTTAGTATCCAAAATAAAAGGATTTTTAAGGTTTGTGCTCTATATAGATCCTTCATATATTGAAAAAATATAAATCACAAGTGTGTAAAGAAAAGCACTTGTGATTTTTTTTTTTTTTTTAAAACAATTGTATACATTTTAGGGTTTAATTGGTTATATAGTTGAGTTAACTACGAAATGGATATCCAAAAGTTGGTGAAGTATGAATAATGAGTGGGAGCGTCTATTGCTAGCGCATGCAGAAGTCGTTTTCAAATATTTGATAAAAATAGGGGCTACAAAAGAAGATGCAGAGGACGTAGTGCAAGAAGCAATCATTAAAACAATTGAATGTCTGTCTACAATTCGACATGATAATTTACGAGCTTGGTTATTTAAGGTCGCCCTTAATCGTTACTATACGTTGTATAACAAGCAAAAGCGCGCAACATTAATTGGTGATGATGAAATTGAAAAATTAAAAACTGCATTGGATGATGCAGAGCAACATTTTTTACAAAAAGAGCAAAATGCAAAGATTAATGAAGCCTTGTTGGGGCTACAGCCAACATTTCAGCAATTGCTTTTAATGAAATACGATATGGAATTGTCCTATAAAGAAATTGCTACGATTCTAGCCGTAAGTGAGTCGCATGTAAAAACTTATTTACAGCGAGCACGTAAAGCATTTAAAAAACAATGGGAGGCGTTAGAAGATGGACAACCTTTTTAATACAGAACAGATGAAAAAAACAATGAAAAAAGCACAACGTTGTGCAACATGGAAAACAATCATTATTACTTTATGCGTCATCATTGTGACATCGTTTGCTGGGAAATTAGCTAATGATGCAATTACTAGTTTTTTGCAATTCCATGCACAGAATTCCTTTAATACACTACATCAAGTAAAAGGAGCGAATGAGTTTATTGGGACAACGAAGAATTACCCTGGCATTTTAGGCGGTGAAACACATTATAAAACGTTTAAATACATTGAAGGTAAAATCGTTCCTACTGGAGATGACACGTATGGCTACGGTCTTTTTCGAGATGAGATACTTTATGAAGGATCTATTTCTCCTCTTCCATTTGGAAAGAGCGGCAGGGAAGGAGATTTAGATGTTCAGCGTTACAATGAGCTTGGACAGCGCGAAATGTTGTTTTTCTATCCATTTTTAAATTATAAAAAGACACGAAATGATTTAGCGTTGTTGCCTCAAATTAGTGACGATAAAATTATGGAGATTGCTCTATCTTTTGATAAAGGCTACACAGTGCAAGAAGCGCTTGCAAAGCTGCCGAAAAATGTGACTACTTCTTGGTTATGGGTGAAGGATATTAACGAATCAGATGACAATATTGTTAAGATTATCAATAGTGATGGAACAGTTGAGAAAGGGGATTATCTTTTGCGTTCAGAACAAAATGTATATGGTTTTTCACTTTTAAACATGAACGGTGATTTAGAAGAGAACCCAGCTGAGCTATTTGTGCGTGAACTAACTAGTGGAACTAGACAAAAATCAAGTTTACAAGATGAGTATAAACGGTTAGAAAAAGAAATTGGTGGTGCGGATGGTCTATCAGTAAAAGATCTTGTGATATATGGGGCTGTCGTAACTGGAAATACGAAGACACTTTCAAGCTTACAAAATCTTGATTATATTAAAGCATCCTCAATCGGAGTTATAACAGATAAGTATTGACATTTGAATAAGGTCATCCCATAGAAGGATGACCTTGTTTTTACAATTCCTTCGTAAAACAAATAATGCGGTTTGCCTCGGTGAAACCTAATTTAAGATGGACTGCTAAACTTTCGAGATTTTGCATTTCACAATCACTCGCGAATTCTTTACATCCTTTATGTTTAGCCCAATGCTCGCAGCTCTCAATAAGCAGCTTTGCAAAGCCTTTCTGTCGATATTGTTTTTTTACGAAGAGCCCTTCTAAATAGCCAACTGGGCTAGAGTGGGTACCTTCAACATAATCTGTTCGGAGTTGACATTGTGCAAAACCGACTGCTTCCTCATCCTCGTAGGCAAGGAAAATCGTAGCGTTTTCAGCATTAATTAGTTGCGTCATCTCCTCACTAAATTCTTCTAACGAATGATTTGGCCAAAGTTGTAGTGCTAATAATGCTGCTGTTTGAGCATCTTCCATAGTGGCTTGTTTAATCATATTGAGTCTCCTTTTTATAAAATGGTAAAAATTGAAACTTTTGATTTTATTAAACGTAAAAAATATAAGATATAAAAATACAGGGAGGTTACTATTTTTGAAGCAAGCGTTAATGATACTTGATATTCAAAATGATTACTTTAGTGATCAAGCTCGAATGCCTATCGCCAAGCAACAAATTGAGTCAACTATAAATTGCATTAATGACCTGATAAAAAGAGCTGAAAAGTCAAATGTCCCTATCCTCTATATTAGGAATGGATTTGAGCGAATGCAATTACTTTCCAACCTTTTACGAAAATTCACTGCGTTAAAAGGCAGTAAAGGTGCTGAATTGGATGAATGATTATTAAGATCTAATGGTGTCTGTTTTTCAAAAAAATAAAGCGGACGCAATTATACCAAGGCATAATTGATAAGTAAAAATGACAAGGGGGAAATTTGAAATGACGCTTTTACAACGATTAATTGAGCAAGCTAAAAACCCAAGAGGATTCGTAGGCTCATTAATGTTACGAATTATGAATAAGGCACATAGTAGTATGAATACTTGGCTAATGAAATATGAACCAATAAATGATGGTAATATTGTATTAGATATTGGCTGTGGAGGCGGAAAAACACTTCAATCCTTATCGAAAATTAATCCAAGTGGTAAAATCTATGGTATAGACTTTTCTGCGCAGGCTGTCAAAGACTCTATAAAAACAAATCAAATGGATGTAGCAAATGGCAAAGTGATCGTGACGCAAGCAAGTGTTTCAAGCATTCCGTACACAGATAAGTTTTTCGATACGATTACAGCGTTCCAAACGCATTATTTTTGGCCAGACTTGGCAAATGATGTGAAAGAAGTATTTAGAGTGTTGAAGGACGATGGTAAGTTTATTATAATTTCGGAGCTCTATAAAATTAATTATCATATGAAAGCCTATAAAACAAAACCTGAAATCAAGCAGTTGTTTGAAAGTGTTGGGTTTCAAACCGTTACTATAAGGGAAAACACACAAAAAGGATGGCTTTGTATAACAGGGATTAAATGATACATAAAATGGAGGGTATAAATGAAAAGATGTGACTGGGTAAAGTTAAATGAACCTTTATATGTTGAGTATCATGACAAGGAATGGGGTATTCCCGTCTATGATGATCAGCATTTATTTGAGATGCTCTGTCTAGAAGGGGCACAAGCAGGACTTAGCTGGTGGACAATTCTACAAAAAAGAGAGGGCTATCGTGCAGCTTTCGATCAATTTGATGCTTCGAAAATCATACTCTATACGGATGACAAGCTACAGGAGCTTCGTCAGGATTCTCGCATCGTTCGTAATAAGCTTAAAATTGCTAGTGTCGTGACGAATGCTCAAGCTTTTCTACGGATACAGGAGAAATATGGCTCCTTCTCTGAATATATTTGGGGCTTTGTGGATCATCAGCTGATCATCAATGAATGGTCGTCCATAGCAGATGTACCTGCTACAACAGAAATTAGTGAACGAATGAGCAAGCAATTAAAAAAAGACGGCTTTAAATTTGTTGGAAGTACGATTTGCTATTCATTTATGCAGGCTACTGGGATGGTTAATGATCATGTCGTAGATTGTATTTGTCGCAGTGAGGGTTCAGTTAATGAAAAATGATGAAATTAAGTCACAGCTAGTGAGACAGGCAACAATCTTTAAAACAGGTGGGGTTAGACCTACACATGACATGCTAGAAAGCTGGATTGGCTATGTAGGATGGTCATTACCTGGAGAACAGAGGCCACAAGGGTTTCAGCCATTAGCGACATTATTTTTAAAGGACCTTTCTTTTGTGCCCGCATCACTAAAGCATATTGAGCTACTAACATTATTTATGAATGAAAAAATATTTGATCACCTCATAGAAGATGATTTAAGCCGTTTTTTTGAAATAAGAGCATATACATCTATAGAAGGATTAATCCAGCAAAATTGGCAGCATGACCGTATTCGCGCTTTCCCGCTTATTCCAAAACATATTGATAATGATTATCCGACATGGGATGGAGGAGGGATTCCATCTGATGTGGAGGATGAAATTTTGAGGTTAGAGCACGAGGAGGATTTTGAATACTTCGATGATATCGTAGAGGAAATATATGCCATCCATAAAATAGGTGGCTATCCAGCTTTTTGTCAAAGTGGTCATGATTACGGTGAGGACTTTCCCTTTGTATTACAGATTGCCTCAGACGAGAAGGCATATTTCAATATCGTCGATAATGGAAATTTCTATTTCTTTTTTAATCCAGAACTAAAAGAATGGCGTGTTCATTGTGATTTTTATTAGCGGTAAAAGTATTTTAGATACATCCGTGATGACATGATTAGGAGGAATAATGATGAGGAGGCAAACTTCCGAAATTAGAAGAGTAAAGAAGGTGAAGAAAATGGAAAACAAAACAGTTATAAAGAGCGGTATTAGTTTTGGCTCCGTATTGGCCATTACTATTTCTTGGAGTGTTAATCATTCGATATTATGGGCAATCATACATGGTTGTTTTAGTTGGTTGTATGTCATCTATTATGCATCACGCTACTAACATAAATAATGACTAGCATGTGGAATCCAATCAAAGAAGCGGGAGAAGTTGAACCTGACGCTGTGCAATTGTTTAGCGATACATTGCATCATATACATACAATAGTGAACGTGTGCTATTCATAACATTTGAGCATTTAGCATAAATAACTAAGTGCTCTTTTTTCGATGAAAAGCTCATATTAAGAAAGATTGCTGACATCTTTCCATGTATCGTAGAAGAAAGGTTGATAGGATGACACATCAAGTGACCGCCACAAGCAATATTGATTTTAATGCTACAGGCGTTGATGAAATATTACAAAATGTAGCTTATATACTATCTACTTTCGTAATATCTTGCCCTTTTTACAGAGATTTTGGTTTAAAACTAGACACTCTTCCACCTTTCCAGCTTGTCAAAAGACGTAATACCGCACGTCTTTTGGAAAGCATTCAACGTTTCGTGCCACGAGCTATAGTAATAGATGTTGATTATGTTGGAGATGCATATGTAGGAAAATTAGAACCTGTTGTGAAAGTCATCGTAAACGAATAAACGATTAGGATGAATGTTGTCCCTTTGTCAGGCTATCTAAATGTTAGCCTGGCAAATATTATAAGGTTTATTAAACAAATAGTTCATACTGAGCCAGTGTGATTTATTCATTATTTAATATGATAAGCGTATTCTATTAAAAAGATGAAATGGAGTGAAAATATGAGAGGATTAATAAAAGGCCTTTTTATTTTATTTTCCTTGATGTTAGTAACTGCAGCATTGCTTAAGTATAATCAACCTTCATATGAAAGACCCATTCAAAAAAATCCCGATACAAATTATAGTGAAGAAATTGGTGAAAAATTACAAAGCACGAATTTTACACAAAAAATTATAGTAGCGTTACGAGCAGCAGGCTATTTTCCAGATAGTATGATTAGCTACTTAATTGAATCTCCAAATAATCAAGTAATGACTATACAATTACATAATCTGGATAAACTTGAAAAGAGTACAGAAAGCGAAATTCAAAATATCGTCAACAGTATTGCAGAAACTAATGATCTTCAACAGTTTCTTGTTAATATCAGACTTACTGATGTTCATTAACCACGCTAAGAAACTTCTAAATAGTTACAAAAAATTTGTATGCTATAATCAAGAAAAGAGGTGATCATAGTGAGAATTTTAGTTTTAGGTGCCACTGGGCGCGTGGGTAGCCATATTGTTTCCCTAGCGTTACGAGATGAACATAGCGTTACAGCTTTAGTTCGTCACCCAAATAAGCTACAAATAAATGATGAAAATTTACATATTGTACAAGGAAATGTTTTAGAAAAACAAGATATAGAAAATGTCATGGCGAATGTTGATATTGTGATGAGTGCATTAAACACAGATGGCACTAATACATTAACTGAAAGTATGCCGCTAATTCTTGATGCAATGGAAAAAGAGCACGTAAAAAGAATTATAACTGTCGGAACGGCTGGTATTCTACAAAGTCGATTGACTCCAAGTATTTTACGTTATCAATCGAGCGAATCCAAAAGAAAAACAACCATTGCGGCAGCGGAACATCATAAAGTTTATCATTTCTTGAAGAACTCTAATACTGATTGGACAATCGTCTGTCCTACATACTTACCTGATGGTGAATACACAGGTAGCTATCGTATCGAACGAGACTTTTTACCGGATGGTGGGGTAGAAATATCTGTAGCAGATACTGCAGAGTTTGCATATCAACAGATTCAGAGTAAGGAATATGTGAAATCGCGTGTAGGTATTGCATATTAGATTTTAAATAAGAAGAGGACAAAAAGAAACTGAAAAAAGGTTGGTAGAGCTTTGGAGGCGTTAATCGATAAGGATTAACGCTTTTTTTGTTGAAAGAATGATTACCTAAAAATAGGAATAAGTAAAAATCAATTAGAAATGTTGATTGAACGCAAACTAAAGCTCTAATGGACTCAGTTGTTAAAAAGATGCTAGCTATAGAAAATGACTTATTTTTTGAATAAGAAGGATTCTCGGCGTATTTCTGGAATAAATAAACTGAGATGTGAAATTACATGTAATGTCTTAAAGTTTGAAAATAGACGAATATTAAAGTAAGGAGTGGATAATATTTCTAATCGTAAAAGAAGTTTGCTTTATATCGTGACTATCTTTTTAATATTTCTTTATTATGGTGTAATTTTATTTTTGTATCTTCAAGACGTGATAGGTGGAATTTCTTTTGTTGCTATACTCTTGATTAATTTTATCATCTTATTAATAGCTCGGATCTTACTGAGAAACAAAATATATAAAAGAAAAATCACGCTCGCTACTTGCATGATGTTCTTGCTGTTTTGCTTCGAATTGCCTCTTATATTTTATGAAGGAACTTCTCATGTCGCATACATATACACTGAGCCATTAAATGCCAAAGGTAGTGAAATCTATTTAATAGGCGTAAATAGAGTAGATTTTCAATTAATGGAGAGTATTCAATCTGTTGAAGATCTTTTAAATAAACAGCAAGTTCCTTTTATAGATGTGGATGAAATTACGAATTTTGTTCTGTACAAGAGCAAAAACCAGCAAATATTAAAGTGGCTTCATCTTCAAAAGAATGAAGCAGAGCAAATGAAAGACAACGTTAATCATTATCTAGGTAAAGAAGATGTCCGTATTAATGAATTTTTTAATCAGGATAATATTGGTGGAAATAGTGCTGGGTTAGGGCTAGCACTAACAGGACTCATTATACGAGGCGATTTACAAAACAACGTAGCCATTGCAGTGACTGGGGCAATAAGCGAAACGGGTGACGTCTTACCAATAAGGGTACTAAAAGAAAAAATGCTAATCGCAGAAAAATACGGTTTACCGTTTATAATTATTCCCACTAAAAATGCAGAAGAAGCCGCACAGATTCAAAAGGAACAAAATATCGACATAAAAATTTTGGATGTGTCTCATATTGATGAAGCTGTTCAACTAATTAATGAGATGAACGATAAACTAAATGAATAAAAGGCGTCTTATGACGTCTTTTCTTTTTGCCCATAGGCTAAAAAATAAAGTCACCTTCAAAAATGAAAGGTGACCTCCCCAAAAAGATATAGACGAATCATACATTTTTCTTTGCCATTCTGGTTAATTGTTGATAAATAACATCTTGATAGTTTACGTCTCGCCATAATGTAATAACATCCAATTCTGTGAGTTCTTGAAGGCTGCTTTGTATGAATTCATAAGCGATAAAATAAGCTAAGCGATTAAAACCAAATCGTTTACCTCCATTAATAGAGAACCATTCCAGAAACACTGCTCTTGCATCGAGTGAAGTCACATCCCTTAAAAACTCTTCAATAATTATTTGTTTATTATTTGAAGCAAATGTTAGCCACTCTAAGTCTTCTTCAAATGCAAAGTATTCATCTTTCCTTGTACTTACCACCTTTGTAGAAAAATGCGTTGCAATGCCTTCCTGTAAAAGCCAAGTGAATGGGCTCTCCCAGTCTACCATTGCCCAATTAATACCTCTTTTTTCGGATAATAAATGGTGTACAGCGTGCCCAAACTCATGAGCAATAATAATTTGTAAATGGCGACCTAGATGGGAAAGTTTCTCTAAGCAAAATGCAATTTCTGGTATGAACTGTCGGTAAGTAAAAGCATTACTGCCATATAAACCTACAATCAGATGTACATCCTTTGTAAATGTAAGATCGTACATCTGTTCATAGTCCCTTGCAATATCACGAATAAGCTTAGGCATTTTATCTTTTATTTCAATTAACGCTGAAATCTTTTCCTGGTGCTTTGGAATAGCCATTTTCATTTTTTCATCTACATTCAGGCAATGAAATCGAAAGTATTCATCAAAATAGCTCGCATGCTTTTTATAATATTTCTTTAAATAATCAATAGTAGGCACATAATTATCGGTAAAATCTGTAACTGTATCATGAATGAACATATTCGTCTCCCTTCTAGTAAATTAGCCCTCAGATAGTACTAAATATCGTTTAACCACATTGTCATATTTCACGATGAAAATATCATCACGTTCTTTTACAGAATAAATCTTTGTACCAATGGGTAAAAGGTTAGCTGTACCATTTTTAAAATCTTCAGCTTTAGTTGCATTAAATTCTATCTCACCAATATTTTTATCTTCATTGACTTCAAGTTCATCAATCCATTCTATATTGGTTTTTAAAATGTTACCTTTCCATTGAAAAATATCTGCTTGGTTGTCCAATCTTAAAACTTCTGCTGCATCAGGTTTTTTAGATTTAATAGTAGCTACTGTGCCTTTTTCATTACAACCAACTAAAAATAAACTAAACAATACCACAAATAATAAACAGGACTTTTTCTCCAATAAATTTCACTCCCAAATTAATTTAGCTGATATTTACAGTTTAATGGAAAAACTGGCAGAGGTAAATATTACAAACCTCTTAAATGTTTGCGGTGAAATAATGGAAATTAAAGAGAAGGATGATTGACAAGGTGTATACATTTGTATACAATCAAATCGAAACGAAGTGTATGCAAATGTATACATTGTGAGGAGGACACTAAATGAAAAGTGAAAAATTTAAGGAATTTAGAGAAGAGGGACATCATCGTGGAGGACGTCATAGAGGAAGAGACGGCTCTCAACAACGTGGAGCTAAAACTTTCCGACGTGGAAGAGCCATTGCTTTTTTAGAGATGATGAATCTAAAGCGTGCAACGATTAAGCAACAATTAGAGCAACCAGAGTTTCAATCGATTCAGCCAATATTAGTGGGTGAATTAAAAGCCATTGATATGGTCATCAATGAGTTCATTCAATTATTTGAATTACACGAAAGCGAAACGCTGGCTACATCCGACAGTCAAGAAGTTGATGAAAAATCTTTAAATCATGATGAGGAAGGGAAGAACCTGAATGAAAATAATTAATCATTACATTGATACTGTGTTTCATAGCGAAGACTCAATTTTAGAGGAGGTCATTACATCTATTGAAGAAAACGGAATGCCCGCCATTTCTGTTTCCGCTTCCTCTGGAAAACTTTTAACAATGCTTGTCTCGATGACAGGAGCTAAAAACATTCTTGAAGTAGGGGCTCTCGGTGGATATAGTGGAATTTGTTTAGCTAGAGGGTTCGGCAGTGATGGTAAATTAACTTCTCTAGAATTAGAGGAAAAATACGCACAGTTAGCGTATGGTAATTTATCAAAGGCGGGTTTTGGTGAACAAGTTACATATATAACAGGACCTGCATTGCAAAGCCTTGAAAAGCTGGTACAAAGTAATGAACGATTCGACTTTTTCTTTATCGATGCTGATAAGGATAATTATGAAAACTATTTAAATTACTGTGTACAGCTAGCAAATCCCGATGCGATCATAGTTACTGACAATGTGCTTGCTGCAGGAAGTGTGGCAGATCCAACTGCCAAACCAAAACGATACACGGAAATAATGAAGAAATTCAACGAAGCAGTAGCGAACCACCCTCAATTAGAGTCGATTATTATTCCAATTGGTGATGGTATGACACTTTCAAAAGTGAAGAAATAAGCACCATATTGATACGAGAAGGCACTGACGGACGAATACATGTTAGTGCTTTTTTTCATAATACTTTTCATAGCCTACAAATATAAATAATTGAGTACCCATCCGGCAATCCCAACTATAGTTCCTACAATAATTAAGACAAGTCCATGCTTCTTCGCATGATAATCACTTCTTAAAACGATGCCCATACAAATGGCCATAATACCACAAAATAATTGAAAAAAGAAAAGTGCAAACAAAGCATTTAACCAACCAATTGTTATGAGTAGGGATTTACAGCTTTTTCTAGTTTCCACAAAAATGCCTCTTTTCATCGTATTTTATACATATCATTTTATTGGAAAGAATTCTGTTTAAGTACATAATTAATTTGGATATTATCAGTTGTATAAAATAGGGGATTCAAGGTAAGTTTCGTGCTTAATTACAAAAAAGACTGAAGTCAAACTTGTTGTTATAAGTTTGATTTCAGTCAGATTTCACATTTAACTATATCGATTTAACTTATCTGAAATGTTTCTAAGTATTTCAGTTTGCTCCTGTGGAAGGGAGGGCAATTTCTCTTGTTACTTCAATCCAAGATGTAATATTGGATAAGGGCGGCCTGAACTATCTGTTGGTTCTTCACTGACAATCGTGAAACCATTTTTTAAATAAAACATCTTTGCGTTTGCATTATCTTTATTAACATCAACAGACCTTATATTAAAATCTTTAATGAGTTGTTGTATTATTTGTTTTCCATAACCTTTTCCTATTTCAGTAGGTTCTAAAAACAGCATTTCTAAGTGCTGATTATTGGTGCCTGAAAAACCTATCAATTTATTTTCCGCATACCAAAGTCTCACATCAAGATGTGGGAAATACATAGGAATTTCCTGTTTAATGTCTTCCTTATCTTTTAAACTTAAAAAATCGTGGGTTTTGGTAACGGATCTATCCCAAAGATTTATAATAGTTTCATAGTCATTAGTTGTTGCTTGTCTGTTTTTCATAATGTTCTCTCCTTTTTCTCTTGATTATCAGGCTCCTTTCTATTTTTTATTTGAAGATTTTAATGATGTAACACCAATCAAAATAAATTTTCATTTTCTATGATCCTCTCGATTTAGGGGATTTGTTCTACTTACAATTTATATGTAACAAAAATTGTAACATGTGGTACTAGATGTTACAAAATAATAAAAGGGCCACACATTCGTGACCCTTAGTACCAAGTCAGGAGGTGTAAGGCTAAGTTAGTTTTTCTCTACTATATATGATGTTGAAGAAATTAACACTATCACAAAATCCTAAACTTAACTAATTTTAGTTCCGTTTGGTACAGGCTGATCAGGAGCTAATAAAATCACATCTCCTTCTACAGGAACTCCGCCAATCACTAAAACTTCAGATTTAAAGCCTGCTACACGACGGGGTGGGAAATTAACGATCGCAACTACTTGTTTATTAACAACTTCTTCTGGCGTATAGCGTTTAGTAATTTGAGCAGAGGATTGCTTGATGCCAATATCTTCTCCAAAATCAATTATCATTTTAATAGCAGGAACCCTTGCTTTCGGAAGCTCTTCCGCTTGGATAACTGTCCCAATTCTAATATCAAGGTTTATAAAGTCTTCTATAGTTGCCATAAAAAATACTCCTTACTTTTCAATTTGTATAAAGTCTTGTAAATTTTTTTCGATGAAAATATTTATTTTTTCTATAGTAGCTGGATAAATGTTTTCGAATATTGCATATAGCGATTCAAATGATGCATGGAGCTCTTTATTTTGATTTAATTCATCTCGAGTGATTGTAAAATTCTCTAATGTAGTAGGGTGATTATGTTGTTTTAGTTCCTGTTCAATTTTCTCAATAAGTAAAAGAAAAGGTTCATCATTAAAATACTTAAAACAGGCTTTGAGAGCTGCCCATTTTTTAGACTGAGCCATGAAATAAGAGCTCCACCAATAAAATTCGATAAGAGATTTACTAATATGGTTATAATAAACATAAAACATAAACAATGCTCTTTGACCTTCGGTAAGTTCCTCATAAAAACGTTCTTTTACACCGATATTAGTTTCTTCAGACATTCTTACCTTATAAATCTTAATGAGCGGTTCGAAACACCTTTGACTTAAACTGGAGCAATTAAAATCTAAATCCTCTTTCTTTACAGTTATTATCAAAATAATCACACTCCTTCCAAATAATATAACATTTTTAGGATTAGAATGTGCAGCGTTATTTACATTCATTTTGGATTGTTATTGGTTTTATATACAATTAAAAGAACAAAAATAAAAGCATTTTTTACTTTAAACCTCAAATAATAATGATTAGAAATAATTATTTGCAGGAGGTGAAAACTTGAGGAAATACTATCTACTGATCGCTTTATGCTTTTTCGGGGTATTTTTATTTTTTGTAAATGAAAAATCTTTTGCAGACAAGGGAAGGAAGTATTACGAAGAGGCAGGACAAATTTTGTGGGATATTAATACGGATGAAAAAGTAATCGCCCTAACCTTTGATGATGGTCCTCATAAAAAGTACACACCTGACATTTTAGATATATTAGACAAGTACAATGCAAAGGCCACATTCTTTATTGTGGGTGAAAATGCAGAAAAAAATCCAGAGCTCGCTTTACGTATACATGAAGAAGGTCACGAACTAGCCATTCACACATATACGCATCCTTTTAGAACGAATGTTTCCAATTTGATGAAAGAAATAAAACAAACACATGCAACAATTTATGGTATTACAGGTTATGTCCCTGTTTTATTTAGACCAGTTGAAGGCCAATACACGGATTCCATGATTGATGCAATAGCAAAAGAAGGCTATAAAGTTGTCATGTGGTCATGGCATTTAGATACATTTGATTGGAAAAGTCCTGGAGAAAAGAAAATTGTCAATACTGTTTTAAAAGGTGCTAAGCCTGGAAGTGTCGTGTTATTTCATGATGGCGGTGGAAATCGTGAGCAAACTGTGAAGGCATTAGAAAAAATCTTACCAGGGCTTGAAGAGCAGGGATATAAATTTGTAACGATTTCTGAGCTACTCGAGATTCAAAAGTTAAGTAATAAAGATGGAAAATAAATATAGGCAGGGCTCATTTTTTTATGTAATTTGGGCTTTGCTTTTTTGCATTATTGAACCATTTGTATTTATTTTTGGAGAAATAATGTAAAATAAGGTTGTTTATGGATATTTTAGTTTTTAGTGGGCTGAAATAGTAAATTATGAAAATGGGTGTTTTAGGAATCTACAACAAGGAAAGAGGGTATCAATTATGAATGATTACATTAAAACGATGAGACAAATGATCGGGCATGAAACTCTATTGACTATTGGCTGTGGAGTAATAATTGAAGATGATAGGGGACGTATTCTTTTACAAAAAAGGACTGACGGTGATATTTGGGGAATCCCAGGAGGTATCTTGGAAATCGGAGAAACTTTTGAAGAGACCGTTAAAAGGGAAGTCTTTGAAGAAACGAATCTTATTCTGAACGATATAACATTGTTTGGATTATATTCTGGTAAAAATGGTTTTGCAGAGTACTCAAATGGAGATAAAGTATTTAGTGTTCAAATAATTTTTTACTCAAGCGATTATAAAGGTACTTTACAAATTAATGATGAAAGTAGCGAATTGTACTTTTTATCGAGAGATGAAATACCTTTAAACCTTAATCCTCACCAATCCTCATTTATTAAGGATTGGAGAAATGGTATACCTACACCAATAATAAAATGAAAAAGTTCTTAATCCAATGGGTGCGTTTCCTCTAGAAGTTTTATATAATTAGAAAATACAGTATTTTCAAAAAGGGGTGGGGAAAGATGAAACAAATTGTTGCATTAGGAGGAGGGGGCTTTTCTATGGAGCCTCATAATCCATTATTAGATACATATATTTTACAGCAATCTAACAAAGCCAATCCAAAGATTTGCTTTATACCTACTGCAAGCGGAGACTCGGAAAATTATATTGCAAAATTTTATTCTTTCTTTAACTCACAACAATGTATTCCGTCCCACTTATCACTTTTTTCTCCTCCAACTCGAGATTTAGAAAGTTTTATTATGGAAAAAGATATTATTTATGTTGGCGGAGGAAATACTAAAAACCTTTTAGCTTTATGGAAAGAGTGGTCGTTAGATAGCATTTTTAAGACGGCATGGCAAGAGGGAATCCTTTTAACAGGCATAAGCGCTGGTTCAATTTGTTGGTTCGAGGAAGGAATAACGGATTCAATTGGAGGAGAATTAGAGCCGATATCATGTTTAGGTTTTCTCCCAGGAAGTAATTGCCCTCATTATGATGGAGAAATCAATCGAAGACCTGCTTATCATAATTTGGTTAAAGCTAATAAACTCTCATCTGGAATTGCCGCTGATGATGGAGTAGCCGTTCATTTTATCGATCAAGAAATCCATAAAATCGTTAGTTCAAAACCTAATGGTAAAGCATATAAGGTATCCTTGGATCATGATATCAATGAGGTAGAGTTAGCTGTAGAATATTTAGGAAGTATATAATAACTTCGAAAAATAAGCTTATTCAAGAATCAGATCTTGAAAAGGCTTATTTTCATTTTAGAAGTGCTGTTAAAAATAAGAAGCAGATTTAATCTACTTTATCCTAAAATCTCTAGTATAGAAACGGAATAATTCGCCAAGTATTGGACTGATATTGTTTGTATTGTTCACCAAACAATGTAAAAAGAATTTTCTCTTCAATTTTTATACGATACGAATACGCAAGGAAAAATAAAATGATATTTATAATAATGGAAATGAACGAAGATGAAGATATAGCAAATCCTAAAAAGGTCAAAAAAGACCCTAAATAACCAGGGTGGCGAATATATTTATATAGACCGTTTTGAATTAACTTATGTTCCCCCTGCATTCCGACATTCCTACTGTAAAATCTCCCTAAGATTTTCATCGAATAAAATCTTATCCATACACCAATTAGCCCGACAATAACACCAAAAAACAGCAATCTTATTTATTGTAAAGAAATAAATAATCTCTGGAATGGTTACCATCAAGGCTAAAACTACCCCGATAAAAAAACTAGAACCACGATTTCGTTTTTCTTCTTTAACAGGTGAACTTCTATAAAATTCTAATAATAAGTAAAGAAAAATAGCTAAATATGCTATGAAAAACATAATTCATTTTCCTTTCAATAAAAGTATCTTATGATTAACTCATTATCCCTTCAGAAATATCTAATTGCTCTTCCTTGATACTGTCCAAAATGCTTATTCAACTAATCTCCTTCGTTCGTTGAATAGCAACCATCCTTATTTATGATATTTGTTTCCGTAACTATTCTTAGTGTGGGTAATCTATTTTAAAAATCCTTTTGGCATAAAAACGTAAAGAAGTACATATACAACTATAAATATTGGCTGTTACTATCTCCAAAGCCAAACACTGTCACTCCTAAAATTGAAAAGAAAATTAAGCAATGATTACAAAAATGAAACAAAGTATGGGAATCAAACGTAAAATAAGGATAGGGGGGATCGAGGTGAAATATTTACTAATTGGTGTTTTCTTATCACTTTGCGGTGTTTTGATCTCGATGATGTTGTGGGGAATGGAAAAGGTTTATTTAGTTTCAGGCGCGATTGGCTGTATCTTCATTGTCATTTCAATGATTTTTTCAGGGTCCATGGTTAGTGGGGATCGGATGAGAGCAAATTTTGCTACCGAAACAACAGAACATCGGGACGAACGCAATAATATTACTTTACATTCCTTATACATTGCTTTACCAAATATTATTGTTGCGGTTTTATTTTATTATTTAAGTAAATGATATTGAATGGAAAGAAAAGTTGAACAATCTAAAATAAAAGGTCACTCGGACAAAAGTGACCTTTCCGTTTTCACTGTAGTATGTTAGGCTGGTTAGTTATCCTACTATTACTAGGTATTTGATATTTAGTAACAGAGGTTATGGAAATGATTAATTGTGACAATGATAAATAGCATTAACTTTATTCATTATAGATCTGAATAGAATCTAAAGTACTGGAAAAATTAATACATGAATGTTGTACCAACAATAATTAAAAGAATGAATAGAACTACAATTAATGCGAATGCTGAACCATGGCCTCCGCCATGTCCATAGTAACCGCCACCGCAGCCACCGCCGTAGCCTCCGCCGCCGTAGCCACCACCGTAACCACCGTAGCCACCGCCACAACAGCTACCAAAATTTCCGCCGTAATATCCCATGAAATATCCCTCCCTTCTACAATCTATAATATGTCTAGGTCTAGAATGGAGGGGAGGTATTCATCTTGGTTTTACTCAGCTTGAATTAAAAATCCGGAAAATTAATGATGAGGAATTACTCAATTTCAAAAAGGGAAAGGGATAGCATGAATAGTGTTCCTTGAAATTTTGAAAACGCTGTAAGTAACATTTTTACAGAATAATAAAATTGAAACTATTACAAATGTCAATCGTATAAAATAAGGTAGGCTCTAGGAGGTGTTTGTACTATGTCGTATATTGGATGGGCTATTCTAACTTTTTCAATTGTCTGTTATTTACCTTTCTTTATTTGGCTTTCAGCTAGTTATCTAAATAACGGTGATCAATCAAAAAGAAAGAATAATTATTGGTTATTGTTGGTGTCAGCTGGATTATTAAATTCTTTGAATACTTTCTTGTTTAAGATTCAAGATACATATTTTTTAGCAGTAACAGTCATGATCATTTTATTATTTAGCCTTTACATGTTTTTCAAAGTTCGGAAAGATAAAAGTGGTGGAATGACTAACGAAATGTTTTAGAATGACACAATGTGCGTAAAAAATGTGCCCCTTGAAGTAGATAATGTTGTCCGTGTCTAAATTCAAGGGGATATTTTTATAATTTCTATAAAGGTCTTCGTTTTAAAGACTCTTTTTAAAGTGGCTTATTTATAATTTGTTTCCAGACCAAAGTGGCTACTGTTCCTACACATATACAAACCGCATATAAAATGCCACTAATGAGACCCCAAAATTCTAGTCCAAAAGGTAATAGAAAAGTAGCGATACCTACTATGTATGAGAAAACACCAAATAGCTTAGCCAGTTTATCTTTATCACCAATAAAACTATCTTCTTGGTAACCTGCGATGAGCCACAGTTTCTTTTTTACATGGATCAGATAACCTATGAAAATAATAATGAATGCAAGAACAATACAAGTAATATATCCAGCAATCATTTTTCGTCACCTCGCTTATGTTAGTTCTAATAAATATACGAATATAATAAGAAAAGGTTTTGCAAATTATTACTGAAGGTGTCTATAAGATCGCTACAGTCAAATTAAATGATGGAATTACAAAATAATATAAGAGTGACATTAATCGGAAGGATATAAAAGCCACAAAGTTATTGTATGTGGAACTTATGTCGGGAAGTACATTGAAGAAAATTCCATCATACAAAATCTGAGATTACTCATCGGATCATGCTTATATATTTATCAGTATAGTTATGAAAATAACAATGAAAGATAAATAAATAAGGGTCACTCGAACCAAAGTGACCCTAAACCACAAACTAGGAGGTGCAAAGCTAGGTTAGCTTTACACTACTATTAATATGATTTGATAGCTATGTTTGTATAGTGAAATGCCTTTGAATTAAATTAAAAAATAAATCTAAAGATGAGTTTTCAAAATTCTGTATCACTTTTGCTACATACTCACCTTAATAAGGCAATATAAGTAATAAGCATAGCAGGTATAATTAAGTGCTATTAGACTAAAAACCTCCTAACATAAAGTTGCCTATGCATGAAGCTAGTCAAATGTAACTTACAAATATGAAGGCTTGTTACAGATTTTCCGAACGAGAAAGCCCATGCAGGGTGTAGCCCGTCTTTAAACATGGGATGAAAGTGAGGTCAGACAAGAGATAGCTTTTGCTACCTTAATTGTCTGAAAGGGTGTTATACTTCATGTATAGACAAGTAAAAGTCTTTAAAACACGCTCGTTCATTGAAAATTGGATATTGTATATGGTTCGATAGCCTAATTATGCTATCGGTAAAACAATATGTGTCGTCAAGAAAAAGACGCTAAAACACATCGAACGAAACCAACTATACGCTATGGTAAAAGTAGCGTAGCCCTATCTGCTATATGCACTGGATAGGGAGGGGTAATGGGATACCCCAATCTTGAGAGCTGTTCAAAACAGAAATGGACTGCGAACGCTTAGTTACTCAGGAATCCCACTGACATTAGTCAGCTTGTCCCTTTAGGGGTGGGAGTCTCAATTAAAGCTGCTTGTAATACTATGTGTGCAAACTCATGGTCATTAATGACATAAGGTATTTCTTCCGGCTCAACCCAAATACGCGAAATCGTTTCATGTTCTCGAAGAAATGGGAGGCATTCTTGAATGTCCATGCTATAAAACATTTGATATCCGATTAAAGGGTACTTACTATCAGCATTGAATAAAGGGTTCTCTTCGTGACTGACTTCAATGGCTCCCAAATAATTGATCTGCCCCTTTACATAACCTTCTTCCAATGCCTCTCTGTGGAATGCTTCTTCCGGTGTTTCTCCTTTTTCAATATGTCCACCAGGAAAGTTAAATCCTCTCCCGTCTACATGAACTAACAAAACATTCCCTTGATAAAAACAAACTCCATGTACACTTGTTACTTTGCTGAAATCGTCAATTGTATGATTTTGTAACCACGTCAGTTTAAGATGATGCCCGCTCCAGTTCACAAAAGTTTGGTTGTTCATCTGCTTCAGTCCTTTTTATTTATTATAAAATCAGTATATTTCCATTTTAGTTAATTAAAAGATGCGTGTATATTATAAAATATTAACCTAATAAAAAAATCCTTCTGAATAGATCTTGTGTCAAATTCAGAAGGTTATTTCGAGCAGATTTATTTTAGGGAGTTATTTATAATGCTTAGATGCTCTATTAGTGAACATCTACATCAATCGGTTCATCAAAGTATACAAATTTTGTTTCCGTTTGACCGTAAAGAATGAAAGAGTTTAACTGAATGTCCTTGTTTATTGTGAAGGTCGTATATTTTTTCTCTTTATCTGTTCGGAATTTGGCTGTATCCCATGCTATTTTATGATCGACTGTAATATCCCAGTTACTAATGGTCGTTGACTTTGCATCTGAAGAAATTTCAAGACGTTGATCTGGAAGGAGCTTCACTTCATATTTTGTATCTTTATAGGTGAATGTATAAGGTAATTGGTCAACTGTTAGTGCATGTCTTACATTGGTTGGTAACTCAAATTTTGCTCCAATCACAGATAGATGGCCTCCATCACGTATGCTTGGATATGTGCTAAGTGTGTCAGTATGAGCATATCGATCATTCTGAATATTAATGTTATCCTCAGGAATCGAACGTTCTAAAGTTTGCCCATCTGCGTTAATTACGTTATACAGAATTTGTGCATTATAACCAACATAAGCACTTTTCTCAGGTAATGGTAAACCAGCTGTATATTGCGCTACTTGTTGCTCTACAAATCTTGCCATGTCGTCCGTGAATTTTGTTTCAAATTTAAAGAGGGAGTTATATGGTCCATGTTGTGCCCGTATGAAATTGACGTCAATGCCATCCTTCTTAAAAGAAGAATGTAGTGTAATATTTTCTGTTTTTGCTACCAATTCTTTTCGATCAATAGGTACTTTAAGCGACCACTGTCCATCAATGTCATATATATGTTTAAAGTCGAAAACTAATTTAAATTCAGGGTAAGGCACATCAAATAGTGGGAACCTATAGGTAACTTCATTAGTTGATTGATCTGCATAACTACCAATTGAGTGAGTTTCTCCGTTTGGTAGAACGAGTGATACATCATTTACATTACCTTCATTCGATTCATTAAAAAAAAGTTCATCGCCTGTATAGCCGGATGTAGCCAACGTCACCTCAATGTGAGTATCCGATACCTTGATGTCCTTTACACTAATCGTTACAGAAGGAGCGCTTGTTGAGGGTTCCTTCTGTAATATTGAAAATACTAGAAATAATAATGCAGCGGTGACGAAAACAGATGCGAAAGCGGCTCGCCAGTCTCGTTTTTTGGGGAGTACAGTTTTTTCTTTCGGTAATCGATCCATTACTTGATTTGTAAAAGTAGCTTCAACGTTCACAGGTGAAAACATAGTGTTTATTGTATGTTCCGTTTCAAGCAGTAGCTCAAATAATGCTGAACAATTTGTACATGATTGGATATGCGAATCAATTTGCTTCGTTGATTCATCAAGTCGTCCATCGATAAAATCAAACATCTCTTCAGTCGATAAGCAATTCACCATTCATTTCTCCCTTCAATTTGGATTTTCTTAGCCGATTTTTTGTTCTGTATAGCCGATTTCGCACCTCTGCTATTGGAATATGAAGAGCTTCAGCGATTTCTTCGTATGTGCAGTTACTGGCATACTTAAGAATAAAAATTTGACGCGTTTTATCGTCTAATGTTTTCAGACATTGCTGAAGCAATACCTTCTGTTCTTTTTCAATCACTGCTGATTCAGGTGTGTATAATGAGGGCGTTTCCTCAAGGGGTGTTGCATCTTCTTTATGCTTCCGTTTAAAATCGATAAGTTGATTAACCGCAATGCGGAAGAGCCATGCTTTGAAAGAGCCACCTTTAAACTTAGGTAAGTTTTCATAGCATTTTATAAAAGTTTCTTGCGCAATATCCTTCGCCAATTCCTCATCTTTCGTCTGATACGTTAAATAGCTGACGAGTGATTGCTTATATGTATCAACAATTATGCGAAATGCTTGTTGATCACCGGCTATGATTTTTTTTATAAGCTGCTCATTCACAAAAATCCACCTCCTTACATAAAAAACGTAAAATTTTTGAAAAAATCTCAGTCCAATGGAAAAATATTTTGTGAAAGATTTAGTCTATAAATCTAAGTGCTTCATCTTAATAGGGAAATCAAATTCATTGGATATAAATCGAAACTATATTTAAAATTATATTAAAAATACATTTTTCAGTGTAGAACTTAAGGGAATAAACAAATCATTGAGACCATTTAGAGAGAAGCGGAAGCAAATAGCTGATGGATTTCAGTTTTAATAAAGTCGATGATTGGAATGTACCAACTGAACAAAAATACAAAAAGAGTCACATTTAACTAGGTGTGGCTTTTTCTTATGCATCTACTAGCTATGAATAGAAGAGATGGAGGCAATCTTAATGCTATCTAATTAAGGTGTAGCAATATTTGTCATCGACTTTACGCAACGAAAGAGGTGGTACTATGGAAATAACAGATGGTACATGGACATTTGATTCGGAAACGATCGATGAAGCGGCAAAAAAATTGCAACGAGATGAGCAGGAGAGGGAGATGTTAAATGCTTTTGCTCGGTATGCTTACCTTCGTTACAAGCAGATTCGAGATAGTGTAAACCCTCGAAAATGTAAATACATGAGAATTGATCAAGTGCATGAACAATTAAAATCACCAGCCAAACTACGAAAAGTTAGCAGTCTATTCAATATTTCAGAAGAAGAAGTGCTTTACATTGTAGACTTTGTGAAAAAGTATTTGAAGTATGTTAAATAAATCTAAATCTCCCGGTCAAAATTTCAACCGGGAGATTTAGATTTATTAACCTTCAATTCATCACCTTAGCGCGAGATGAATTTTCCTCATGTAGTTCATTAACTCTCGCGAATTATTCTGCTAGATCGTAGATGAGTTTCATCTGTAAATAATTCTAGAAAATTCATTGCGTGCTTTGCTAAATAGCGATCTTTTGACCAAACAATATTCGCTTTTGATTGGATATGGCAATTAGAAAATTGAATGATTCGAATGCCGTGAATTGAAAATTTATCGAGACTCGTTTTTGGTAAAATCGTTACCCCCAAACCTTCACTTATTAAAGAAATAACCATCGCAATATCAATGCACTCACAAATAATATTAGGCTCAAAACCGTGACGTTTGAATTCATCGATTATAATGCGAAACGTACTACAACTACGATGACGATAAAACGAAAGAAACGGTATATCCTTTAAGTCTTCTATTTGAATGGGATTCGGTAAATGCCATTGTGCAGGTGTGGCTAGTACAAACTCCTCTAATTCTAACCCGATTGAAAAGTAATTATCATCTTCTATTGGTTGTTGCAGTATCGCTAAATCGATTTCTTTACTTACAAGACTATTCTTTAAGAAAAATGTATCTCCTTCGATAATTTTGAAACATAAATTAGGGTATCTTTCATGCATCAACTTAATTTTTTCAGGAAGGTAAGATAAACAGGTTTGATCTGCCCCAATTGATAGTACGCCCTTTAACCCTTCTCCAACTTCTTTTATTTCTGAAATTGTATCTTCGAAATTGGCTAATAGTGCTTTGCCTTTTTCATATAAAATCTTTCCTGGTTCAGTGAGCTCTAATACTCTGCCGTTTCGATCTAATAGTTTACAATTTAATTCTTTCTCCATAATTTTTAATTGATTGCTAAGTGGCGGTTGTGCCATATGCAGTCTTTTGGCGGCTTTTGTAATTTGTTTTTCTACAACAATCGTAATGAAATAATTTAATTGTCTTAAATCCATTAATCTCTCACCCCTATACTTGAAATTAGATAGTTTATGCAATTTGTATACTTAATCTGTATAGTAACATTTTTTCACGTGTTTTCGTTAAACTTGTTAGATATTTCTGATTTTTTAGTTAAATAATTTAGTAAAACCTAGAATTAGCAAGGGTTTCACTTATTATTGAATGACGTGTTCTTTATGGATTTTATATAACAATTAACGTACGAGTATACCGAAAACATATATATATGAGTTTTTAATGTATATATTTAGTATTTATCATTTATTAAAATACATGTTATTCTTTTGATTAACCAAAATTAGAAAATTCTGCTTAATGTAGCTTTTGATCTCCAAAAATCTATTTTTATCTATTTATTTTAATTATTTTAAAAAAATATAACATTATCAGAGATGTTTATTTTCGTTACTTCGGGGGCTATACATACCGTCATTTTAAAAGGGGATGCGGTTTCTATAGGTATAAAAATTATTAAGGGGTGTAGTGTTTATGAAAAAGACTATATTGTCTCTCTTCCTATTGATGGGGGCACTATTGATGGTGGCTTGTAGTTCATCATCGGATTCGGGGAAAGGTGATGCATCTTCCGCTAGTTCTGGTAGTGAAGCATCAGCAAATTCAATCAAAATAGCTGGAATTTTTTCTGCATCTGGTGGGGCAGCTGCTCTAGGTGAACCAGAAATGCAAACGCTGAAAATGGTAGTCGATCAAAAAAATGCGGATGGGGGAATTAACGGTCGAAAAATTGACTTAGTAACATATGATGATAAATCTGACCAAAATGAAGCCATTCTTTCCATGAAAAAAGCACTAACACAAGACAATGTATCACTCGTTATCGGAGGGACAACAAGTGGTAACTCATTAGCGATGTTACCTTTGGCAGAGCAAAATCAGGTGCCTTACATTTCTGTTGCTGCTAGTAAACAAATTTACATGAATGAAAATGGACAAGCACGCAAATGGGTATTCAAAATGCCGCAAGATGGTCAACAAGCTGTGGAGAGGATTTTACAATATTTAAAAGATAATAACTTAACGAAAGTTGCCTGGTTAAACGTTGCAAATTCTTTTGGAACGGGTGGGCATGAAGAATTTGTTAAACACATGGAAAATTACGGTGTGGAATCAGTCATTGAAGATGAATTTGAAGCGACGGTAACAGATGCAAAGCCGTTGTTAACTCGTGTAAAAAAAGCAAATCCTGATGCAATAATTGTATGGGGAACCGTTCAAGAGTCAGCGGTTGTCATTAAAAATATTCGTGAATTAGCACTAGATATACCAGTTCTTGCGAGTCATGGTGTTGCAACGGACCAATTTATCGAAGTAGCAGGTGCTGCAGCAAACGATGTGATATTACCAACGGGTAAATTATTAATTGCGGACAAATTAGAAGATTCAAATCCGCAAAAAGAATTATTAATAGCGTATAACGAAGCTTTCACTGCGAAATACAATAAACCAGCAAGTACATTTGGTGCCTATGCAGCAGATGCTTTCTCGATTGCTACGAAAGCAATTGAAGCAAAAGGTAGTGATAGCGCGGCTCTTCGAGATTACATTGAAAAAGAACTCGGTGAATATGTAGGTTTGACAGGTACTTTTAACATAACTGCGGATAATCATATGGGATTGAGTCCGGATAGTTTTGCAATGGTACGTATTGCTGACGGTAAGTGGACTTTAGAAGATAAATAAAAATAACAGGTTTGTTTATTGGGGAAATATATCATTAATTTAACCGATAAAAGAATTCTTTTGTTGATATTTTGCTTATGTATGCACATTTTTATTTGATTAAAGTGGAAGACATAGGAACCGAGTTGCATGTAGTTGATTGGAGTGGAGGCTGGGCGACTCCTTGGGGATCAGCGATAGGGGAACGAAGGCTAAAACCATTACGTCCTGTGATAACGCCTTCGTGACCAACATCGGTGCTGCTGCCGCTACGTTAGCACTACGCTTTCGCGCAAAAAACATCTGTTGGCCCGAGACCCTGGAGCGAGCATCGCGAGTGAAGCGGCTCATCGGACGCCCCCAGGAAGCTTTGCTCTGCGCGAAAGCGAAGCGTCAGCGGCAAATGTTTTCTGTAGCGAAAGCAAAGCGGAAGCTACAAAGCGCCCAGCCGGAACGGAAATCAACCCCACGGTATGGTGATGAACCTAAGAAGATAAGAATGGTTAATCAACATACCTGCAAAATAATACACATTCAATGAACAGTGGTATCTCTCTATCACTGTTCATTCATTTATGAGCTTAGTAACCTCGAAAAGAATGGAGTGAAAGACTATATGGAAACATTTTCTCAAATGTTGCAATTATTATTTTCAGGTTTAACAATAGGAGCCATTTATGCATTGATTGCGGTTGGCTTTGTCATTATTTATAACGTGACAGGCATCCTTAATTTTGCGCAAGGCGAATTTGCTATGTTTGGTGCGTTAATCAGTATTTCATTGGCGAAAGCTAATCTACCTTTATGGTTAGCTATCATTTTGAGTATCGTCATTGTGGCCGCAATTGGTGCTGTATTTGAACGAACAGCAATTCATACAGCTCGTAAATCTTCCATGACAACGCTAATAATCATTACAATCGGTGTATCGATTGCATTTCGAGGTATTGCGATTTTAATTTGGGGAACACAAGCCCAAACACTACCGCCGTTTACGGATAATACACCTATTCAATTTTTTGAAGCGGTATTACTGCCACAAAATTTGTGGGCGATTGGCCTTTCAATCGTTATTTTAATCGCCATGATGTACTTCTATAACTATACATTTACAGGAAAATCATTAACAGCTTGTGTGATAAATCCATTTGCTGCACGTTTAATGGGCATCAATCCAAATAAAATGTCATTGTTTGCTGTAATTGTAAGTGCGGGTGTGGGAGCTTTAGCGGGTACAGTAATCGCGCCAATTTCCGGTGCATCCTACGATATGGGGATGATGCTTGGCATTAAAGCGTTTGTTGCAGCAGTTGTCGGTGGTTTAACAAATGCCCCAGCGGCAATTGCTGGTGCCTTTCTCATCGGAATTATTGAAGCATTTACAGAGGGATTATGGTCATCTGGTTTAAAAGATTTAGTGAGTTTCTCTTTATTGCTATTAATTTTATTTGTAAAACCAGAAGGTCTATTCGCAAAAGCTTCTGGAAAACGTGTGTAGGGGGTTACTACGATGAACAAAAAGAGCTTAAAGCTCATCTATAATAACAGCTTAGTTGGACCAAGTATTTTTTTTGCTCTACTATTTTGTATCCCGTTAGTTGGATCTAATTATACACTCGCTATTTTTACGATGATTGGCTTTTATGCATTAGTATGTATAGGTTTAACGATGTTAACAGGCTATGCTGGACAAATTTCACTAGGGCATGCGGCCTTTTATGGAATTGGTGCCTACACGTCTGCTTATATGACAGCTACATTAGGGTTATCTCCATGGTTAGCAATATTGGTAGGTGCGCTCATTTCTGCGTTTGTTGCTTTTATCATCGGGATTCCTACTTTTAAGTTGAAAGGCTATTATTTAGCGTTAGCAACTCTAGGGTTTGGCATTATTGTGTATACAGCATTTAAAGAATTAACATCTATTACAGGGGGCTCGAATGGCTTCTTTGGTATACCGGCGATTCAGTTATTCGGCTTTGAATTCGTTACAGATCAAAGTTACTTCTATCTAATTTGGCTATTTGTTTTTATGGCCCTTATTTTCTCACGGAATATTATCCACTCGAGAATTGGGCGTGGTTTACGTTCGATTGAGGGGAGTGAGATTGCAGCAGATGCCGTTGGTGTAAATTTAATGAAATATAAATTACAAATTTTTGTGATAAGTGCTATTTTCACATCTATTTCTGGTTCACTTTTAGCACACTATGTATCATTTATTAATCCGAATTTATTTACAGCCAATACCTCCATTTATTTATTGATAATGGTTATAATCGGTGGATTAAATAATATTTGGGGAGCCATTGTCGGCTCAGCTACTTATGTTCTACTTGGGGAACTATTAAAACATTTTGTACCAGTATTCTTCCCTAATATTGGAGGGGAATTCGAAATCGTTTTCTTTGGTTTATTGCTAGTTTTAACGTTGATTTATATGCCTAATGGTTTAGTTCCTCAATTTCTGAAAATTATCGGGAAGTTTCAGAAGAAAGAGCGCCCTGCACCGATAGCGTTCACAATCGATAGACAAGCTACAGGAGGGGAAGCGAATGACTAATAAAGAGCTTATCTTAAGTGTAGAAAACTTAACGAAAGTATTCGGAGGAGTTGTTGCTGTAGACAATGTATCCTTCACTATTAATAAAGGTGAAATATTCGCAGTTATTGGCCCTAACGGTGCAGGAAAAACAACACTTTTCAATATGATAACAGGGGTATTGCCAAGTTCATCAGGGAATGTTTATTTCCAAGGGAAGCGGTTAACAAGAAAAAAGCCGTATCAGATTGCGCAAGCCGGTGTAACAAGAACATTTCAGAACTTAGAAGTTTTCGATAATATGACCGTGATCGAGAATGTCATGATCGGTGCACATATTACGATGAAAACTAATATTTTAACGGCCGGTTTACGCTTACCGAATGTTGTGAAAGAAGAAGTTTATACGATGGAGAGAGCATTGCAATGTTTAAAAGATGTAGGTATTGCTGAGTTTGCTTATGAAATGTCTGATAAATTACCTTATGGGTGCCAACGACTTCTTGAAATTGCACGCGCAGCGATTTCAAAACCTCAACTCATTTTATTAGATGAACCAATGGCGGGCCTAAACGCTGAGGAATCAAGGCAATTAGTCGATGTCATATTAAAAATGCGCGCAGAGGGAATGACTTTTTTATTCGTCGAGCATGATATGGAAACCGTTATGTCTATTTCAGATCGTTTAGTTGTTGTCGATAACGGGGTTAAGATTGGAGAAGGTACACCAGAAGAGATCTACAAAAATCCAAAGGTTGTAGCAGCGTACTTAGGCGATGATGAAGCGGAAGAAGGTGTTGTCTATGCTTAAAGTTGAAAATTTACATACTTATCACGGGCATTTACATGTTCTTGAAGGTATTGAATTTGAACTAGTAGAAGGAGAGTTATTATCGATTGTCGGATCAAATGGTGCGGGGAAAAGTACGCTCCTCGGTACATTAGCAGGTGTGTATTCACCAAGTGAAGGGAAAATTGAATACAAAGGGTTAGATATTACGAAAGATGGTGTACAAAAGACAGTTGCCAATGGCATATGTTTAGTGCCAGAACGAAGACAGATTTTTTCTTCTTTGTCTGTCAAGGACAATCTGATGCTCGGTGCTTATCACCGTTATAGTCGAGATAAAAAAACTGTGCATCGAGACTATGAAGAAATTGTGGAATTATTTCCTCGACTAAAGCAAATGCTTAATCGCCCGGGTGGTTTACTGTCAGGTGGAGAGCAGCAAATGGTAGCGATTGGGCGAGGTTTAATGGCCAATCCAAAAGTGTTGATGCTTGATGAGCCATCATTAGGACTTGCTCCTCTAATCGTCAAAGACATTATGACTATTTTACGTAGATTGAGTGATGAACGAGGTGTCACGATTATTTTAGTCGAGCAGAATGTGAAAGCTGCATTGAAGGTGGCTGATCGTGCATGCGTTTTAGCCCATGGGAAGATGGCCATTTCAGGTACAGCACAAGAGTTGTTGAATGATCCAAAAATCCAAGAAGCATACTTCGGTAAACCACAGACGACGCCGAAGGATATTATGCAAGTATAAGATAGCATCATCGAGATTCCTCCTTGTTGTAACAATTGAGGGATTTTACGATGTCAAAAAAGATGTGAGCAGCCTATTTAACACAGGTTACTCACATCTTCCTCTTATTCGATGAAATTTTCATTTTTACGATAAACCATCGCCTCCATTGTTGCGCATAATTCATCGTTGCTCCAAACATGGATCTGATACCAAGCTAAACGGCGTGTTTTTTTAACCTCTTTTGCGATAGCTATTAGTTGGTGATCTGCCAAACCTGCGCTCATGTAATGTATGGTATTCGTTACACCAACAGCTGTTTTGCCGTAAGAATTACTAGCGGCTGCAAAGGCATAGTCGGCTAAAGAAAAAATAATACCTCCATGTACAGTCCCGTGTGTATTGAGCATGTGAGGTGTTGGAGAAAGTGTCACTTTTGCAAAGCCTGCTTTTAATTCTACTAATTCCATCCCTAAATAATTTGCAAATGGTTCATTTGATAAAGCTTCAAAAATATCATCATAATATTTCTCGTGTAGTTGTGCCTCAGTTAATGTCAATGTGAATCCCCCTTTGTTTATAAAAATTATTTATACCATTTGTGTATATGTATAATATAGACAAATCATACATACAAATTAAAAACGATTGAAATTAAAATGAAATATAAAATCAATTTAACACCTATTTTTGGGAAAGTAAACGTATTAACGTAGTTTTATAGAATTATTTTGCATTTACGATTTATTTTTGTGTATATTATTTGATTATCTCTTATTAATAGCGAGTTTAAAGGGGATATATGAAAATAGCTTTTTGTGTTTGTGAACAAATAGTATTTAAGCTAAAACGTTCGAGACGACTAATTAACCAACTTTAATTAGAAATAATAAAATATATTGACAATTCGGACAAATAAGTTTATCTTAATCTTAATTACGAAAATATAACTATCGTAATTTATTTGTTATACAAAGGGAATTGTAATAGCATAAAGGGGGGGCTAGGGAATGTATCATCTAGAAATAGAAACAGCTTCAAGGGGAGAAATGGCAAAGATTCAGCTGGAGCGATTAAAAGCAACAGTAGAAAAAGTGTATAACAATACACCTTTCTATAAGAAACTGTTTGATCAGCTTGGCGTTAAACCAGCTGATATTCAAAGCTTAGAAGATATTCGCAAATTGCCATTTACTAAAAAAGTAAATTTACGTGAGCAATATCCATTTAAACTTTTTGCAGTACCGATGGATGATGTAGTCCGCATTCATGGTTCTTCGGGAACTAGTGGAAAGCCAACAATTGTTGGTTATACAAAAAATGATATCGAGATGTGGTCGGGACTTTTAGCTCGCGCTATTGTTACCGCAGGGGGACGCAAATCAGATATCTTTCATAATGCTTACGGCTATGGTCTATTTACTGGCGGGATGGGTTTACACTACGGAGCCGAAACTTTAGGCGCAGCAGTTGTACCGGTTTCAGGTGGAAATACTGAGCGTCAAATTACATTAATTGAAGATTTTAAACCACGAGGCATCGCAGGGACACCTTCTTATATTTTAACCATAGCTGAAAAGATGGAGGAAATGGGAATCGATCCAGCGACGAACGGGCTTGAATATGGAATTTTTGGTGCAGAGCCTTGGTCAGAGGAAATGCGCCGTGCCATAGAGGATAAATTAAAAATTCGCGCAATGGATATTTATGGTTTAAGTGAAGTGCTAGGTCCTGGCGTATCGATTGAATGCTATGAAGCGCAAGATGGTTTACATATAGCGGAAGATCATTTCTTCGTAGAAGTGATTGATCCAGATACATTAGAACCTGTAGCTGATGGAGAAGATGGAGAATTGGTTATTACTAGTTTAACAAAGGAAGCGCTTCCAATTATTCGTTATCGAACTGGTGATATTACTTCGATTACACGGGAAAAATGTAAATGTGGACGTACAACAATGCGAATGGCACGTGTTAAGGGACGTACAGATGATATGTTAATTATTCGTGGAGTCAATGTTTTTCCATCTGAAATCGAGCGTGAGTTATTGCAAGTAGAAGGGTTGGCACCACACTATCAAATCCATGTATTGAAAAAAGGAAATATGGATGCGATCGAACTACATGTTGAGTTAACGCCAAAATTATACGAAAAAGTAGGAGGTGACCTCAGCCATCCGCTTATACAATTACTGACAAAGGAGATCAAGCACGATTTAAAAAATGCCTGCTTAGTTTCCGTTAGTCTAGTCATTGAAAATAGAGGTGCTATTCCACGCTCTGAAGGAAAAGCAATTCGTGTCATTGATAGAAGAATGGAACAGAAGGAGGTTCTTCAATGATTGATACTGAGCAAATAAAAGATGTGACCATTATAGGTGGAGGGCCTGTTGGTATGTTTGCCGCCTTCTATGGTGGTATGCGAGGCATGAGCGTCAAAATTCTCGAAAGTCTTCCTCAATTGGGCGGCCAGTTAGCGGCTCTTTATCCAGAAAAATATATTTATGATATAGCGGGTTTTCCGAAAACTCGCGCACAAGATCTTATCAATAATTTAAAAGAACAAATGAATACTTTCCCAGTAGATGTCTGTACGAATGAATCTGTACAAACTATCGAAAAAGATGAAAACGGTATTTTTAAAATTGTTACCACGAAGAGTACGCATTATTCTCGCACAATATTGATTACTGCTGGAAACGGTGCGTTTAAAGTTCGAAAGCTTGAATTAGATGGGGAAGACAAGTATGCACAATGTAATTTACATTATTTCATTGATGATCTCAATGCTTTTAAAGATCGCCACGTGATGGTGTTTGGTGGCGGTGATTCAGCAGTCGACTGGGCGATGATGCTAGAACCAATTGCTAAAAAGGTTTCTATTGTCCATAGACGGGATAAGTTTCGTGCGCATGAACATAGTGTAGAAAATTTAATGCAATCTACTGTTGAGGTCATTACACCTTATGTACCCGAAGAACTTCTAGGGGAAGAGCACATTACACATGTCAAATTAAAGCATGCAAAAGACGAAACCATCCAACCAATCTATGGTGTCGATGATATTATCGTAAACTTTGGTTTTGTTTCGTCGTTAGGGGCCATTAAAGACTGGGGCTTGGAAATTAGTAAAAATGCCATCGTCGTTAATTCACGTATGGAAACTAACATTCCAGGAATTTATGCGGCAGGTGATATTTGCACATATGATGGGAAAGTGAAGCTAATTGTTAGTGGGTTTGGAGAGGCGCCTACTGCTATTAGTAACGCAAAAGTATATATTGATCCGACATCTAAAGTGCAACCGTTGCATAGTACGAGTCTAATGGAAGAAAAAAAGAAACAGCTTACCTAATGCTGAAGGTTATGAAAGGAATGAGTGTATGGCGAAATTCACTAGAGTAGATCAAGATACATGTATTGCTTGTGGCGCATGTGGCGCATCGGCTCCGGATATTTTTGATTATAATGACGAAGGAATCGCCTTTGTTATTTTAGACAATAACCAAGGTTGCAAAGAAGTGCCGATCGATTTATATGATGATTTAGAGGATGCAATGGAAGGTTGTCCAACAGAATCAATTAAAGTAGCAAACGATAATAAAGTCTTATTGGAAGTGTGATTTTTTTTGCCCTTCAACATAACATAATAGTAACGATTATCGAATAATAGTTATATAAGGAGGTTTTTTAGTATGAGTGTCGTTGCTCAAGTATCTGAACAACAATTACAAGAGCAATTCGAGGCGCGGATTGCTGCAGGTGAAAAGATTGAAGTAGATGATTGGATGCCGGAAGAGTATCGTTTGGCACTAATCAAATTAATTTCGATGCATGGTATTAGTGAAATAATGGGTGCTCTTCCTGAGAAAGAATGGGTTCCAAAAGCTCCGACATTATATCGAAAGCTAGGAATTATGGCGAAGGTTCAAGATGAGATGGGACATGGTCAATTATTATTACGCGTAGCAGAAGATTTACTAAAACCATATGGTAAAGATCGCGGCGATATAATGATTGATTTATTCGAAGGGCGTCTTAAGTTCCACAATGTATTCCATATGGAAACAAAATCATGGGGGGATGCGGGTTTAATTGGCTGGCTTGTAGATGGTTCTGCCATTATCTCGCAAACAAACATGTTAGGTTCTTCGTATGGTCCTTACGCACGTGCTTTACAACGTATTTGTGCAGAAGAAGTATTCCATGCACAACACGGTGAAGCTATTATTATGGCGTTGGCAGAAGGTACACCTGAACAACGTGCACTTGTGCAAGACGCGTTAAATCGCTGGTGGGAATCACTATTATTTTTCTTTGGCCCAGCATCAAAGGACACAACAGGTTCTAGCAAACAAGATTTGACTATTAAATATAAAATTCGTGTCTTAACGAATGAAGAATTACGTCAAAGCTTCTTAACAAAATACGTTCCTCGTATTCAATCAATAGGTTTAACTGTGCCAGACCCAACTTTGCATTTTGATGAAGTGCAAAATAAATGGATTTACCAAGAGCCAAACTGGGAATATTTCAAAAAAATCCAACGCAACGAAGGTCCATGTTCTCAAGAACGCTTAGCACTTCGTCGTTCATCATACGAAAATAACGCTTGGGTACGGGAAGCATTAACGGCTCTAGTAAATTAACGCTATAGAGAGGGGGTATCATCGTGGAAAAACAATCTTTCTATCAAGAATTCGAAGTATTTAGTAAACGAACACCAACATCACATTTTCAGCATCAATTTAGCCTTTTAGCACCGAATGGAGAAATGGCGCTAGTTATGGCTCAGGAAAACTTTATGCGTCGTGAGCCTGTGGTAGACATTTGGGTAGTCAATCGTAAACATTTACACGGACTATCCCAAGACAATAAAAAAGCGCTAAAACGACTAGACAATAAAGATTACCGTACAACAAAAGGCTACGGCTACTTAAAGAAAAAATGGCGTCACTATGAACAAGTCATGCTGGACGAAAAAGAAATTCTATCTTGGGGCGGAGGAGGGAAGAAAGATGACTAACGAAGTAACGCCTGAATATACAAAGGCAGTTATTACAGTACTTTATCAATTAGCGGATGATGATTACTTATTTTCGTATCGTGGCTCTGAGTGGCTTGGGCTAGCGCCGCATATTGAGGAAGATGTAGCATTCTCGTCCATAACACAAGATACAATGGGACACGCAAAATTATATTATACGCTTTTAGAAGAGCTTGGCGAAGGCGTTGCAGATTCATTAGCACAGCTTCGACCAAAAGAGGAGCGTTGTAACAGTCTACTTGTAGAACGCCCGAATGGAGAAGGTTACTACAAAGAAGCGCCGAATTATGATTGGGGATACGCAGTAGCACGTAATTTTGCCTATACAACGGCGAAAAAAGCAAAGATTGATGCACTCAAAGCGAGCAGTTATGTACCAATCCGAGAAGTGGCTGTGAAAATTAGTACGGAGCTTTATTATCATCAGATGCACTGGACAGCGTGGTTTACGCAATTATGTACAGCAACAGAAGAATCACGTTCACGTATGACGAAAGCATTACAAGAGGTAATAAAAGATTCTGGGGATTTATTGTCATTGGGCAACACAGCTGAGCATATAACAGCATGTGGACTGATTGAGTCAGAAGCGGCCATAAATAAACGTTGGTTGGCCATTGTAAGTCCGATTTTTGAAGCAGTAGAAATCGCAATACCTGTATTACCAGAACCGATCATCAATGGTCGCCTCGGACAACATACAGAGGATTTAACTTCGGCTATTGAAACAATGTCAGAGGTGTATCGATCAGATTTAGCGGCAAGCTGGTAACGATCTATTGCAAAAAAAAGGAGGATAACGATGGCAACTACGGGTCTGCACGAAGCACACATCTATGAAGTACTCGATACAGTGAAGGACCCTGAAATTGATACGGTGAGTATTATTGACCTTGGCATGGTTGAGCGTGTGCAAGTGAATGATGGTCATGTCCGTATTGAAGTGCTACCAACATTTTCAGGATGTCCTGCATTAACAATTATTCAACAAAATATAAAAAAAGCAGTCGAACGACTAGAAGATGTTCGGGAAGTGAGTGTTGTGTTTATTAATCATCCTACCTGGACTTCTGATCGTGTAACAGAAAAGGGACGAGAAGGACTAAAGAAATTTGGTATTGCACCACCACCTCGTTTTTTAAAAGAAGACGGCTCTTGGCATGTAGATTGCCCGTACTGTGGCTCTACCTATGTCACGCTAGAAAATATTTTTGGTCCAACAGCTTGTCGCAGTATTTTATATTGCAAAAGCTGTAAAAATCCATTTGAAGCAATGAAAATAATTTCTACTTCCATGTAGACAAAGGAGCGTATTTTAAGATGGCAAAATTAATCGCGTTATATAAACACCCTGTTGATAAGGTGGCATTTGATGAGCATTACGAAAAAGTTCATACACCGATTACTGCGAAAATACCAGGCCTACGAGAAATGAAAGTAACAAAATTTAATTCAACTCCGATGGGTACAGAAACGCCATATTACTTAATGTGCGAAATGACATATGATAGCCCGGAAGATTTAAAGAATGGACTACGGTCACCAGAAGGGAAAGCGTCGGGCAAAGATTTAATGAGCTTTGCGAGTGATATCGTCACATTAATCATCGGTGAAGATGCATAATGACAGCATTCACATTTATTGAAGTAACGATTGACAGTGGGATCGGGTTTATTAACTTAAACCGCCCTGGCCAATACAATTCATTAAATCGTGCCATGATACGAGAAATTGTGCAGGCGATGGAATTGTTTGATCGTGATGAAGGCGTACAGGTCATCGTTTTAGCCGGGAATGGAAAAGCGTTTTCATCCGGTGCAGATATTGATGAAATGGCGGCAGACAATACAGTGCGTTTAGAACTATTAAATCAATTCGCTGATTGGGATCGCATAGGACAAATTAAAAAGCCTATTATCGGTAGTGTTAAAGGATTTGTTTTCGGAGGTGGCTTTGAATTAGCCCTTTGTTGTGATGTATTAATCGCCGCAGAGGGCACAGAATTTAGCTTCCCTGAAATAAACCTTGGCGTTATGCCCGGTGCAGGTGGTACACAGCGCTTAACAAAATTAGTAGGGCGAACGAAAGCATTAGAGTGGATTTGGAGCGCAGCGAGGATTACTGCTGATGAAGCGCTCGCATATGGCATCATCAACAAGGTTGTACAACCAGAGATATTAATAGAAGAAACACATAAAACAGCGATGATGCTCGCACAAAAACCTGCCCTCGCTTTACGTCTTATTAAAGAAGCTGTCAACAAAGCTGTCGACTACTCGCTCTATGAAGGAATGCAGTTTGAACGGAAAAATTTCTATTTATTATTCTCTTCAGAAGATCAAAAAGAAGGCATGCAAGCATTTGTTGAAAAACGTCAACCGAACTTTAAGGGGAGATAAGTATGTTTGAAACTATACAATACGAACTAAATGAATCCGTAGCTTATATTTCATTAAATCGTCCCGACACATTAAATGCATTCACTGCACAGATGAATCATGAAATTCGTACTGCCGTCAAACAAGCATCATTAGATGATGAAGTACGTTGTATTGTACTTCGTGGTGAAGGACGCGCATTTTGTTCAGGTCAAGATCTTTCGGTTATTGGTGAAGATACTAAACTTGGTGATATTTTAACAGATGACTATGGTCCGATGGTTCAACAGTTACATAGCTGTGAAAAACCAATTATCGCAGCTGTGAATGGTGCAGCTGCAGGTGCTGGCTTTAGTTTAGCGCTTGCTGCCGACTTTCGAGTAATGTCGGAAAAATCTTTCTTTATGAATGCCTTTATCCATGTAGGTTTAATCCCGGATTCAGGGAATTTATACTACTTAAAAAGATTAGTAGGCGATGCTAAAGCGCTTGAAATTTCAGTACTCGGTCAACGTATAAAAGCAGAGGAAGCCAAACAATTAGGTTTAACAACTGCTGTCTATAGCAATGAAACATTTGAAGATGACGTTCATTCATTTGCGCAACAGATTGTCCAGTTATCGACAAAAGCAATCGGCCTTATTAAACGTAATATCAAGGCAGCAGAACACTTAAAGTTCGAAGACTTCCTTGTTTACGAAGCACAAAGCCAAAGTATTGCTGGAGCGACAGATGATCATCAAGAAGGTATGAAAGCATTTGCAGAAAAAAGACAGCCTCAATTTAATGGACAATAAAAAGGAGTGAATGATAATGACACAACAAGTACAAGAGAAAGTATTAGTGAAACGCGATTTTTATCATTTAATTATTAATGGTGAAAAAGTAGAGAGCAGTAATGGTGAGACATTCGAAACGATTAATCCTGCGACAGGAGAAGCCGTAGCGACTGTTGCAAAAGCTTCACAGGAAGACGCAGAGCGTGCAGTGCAAGCAGCTCGCCAAGCATTTGATTTCGGGAAGTGGAAGCAATATCCAGTTAATCGTCGTGCACAGGTGCTCCATAAGATTGCTGCTATTATGCGCTCTCGCTTTAATGAAATCGTAGAGCTTGAGATGCTTGATACAGGGAAATCTCTTGGCACTGCGCAAGGCCAAGTAAACCAAGCAATAGAAGATTTCGAATTTTACGCAGGTGCGATTGTTGGCCATCGTGGTGCCGTAAATAATATGCCAGGTCAATTTCATAATTACACAGAAAAAGAGCCTGTCGGAGTATGTGCACAAATTGTTCCTTGGAATTACCCACTCATGATGGCTGCTTGGAAAATTGCCCCAGCCATTGCTGTTGGTTGTTCCGTTATTGTTAAACCAGCTTCTTTAACGCCATTAACAGCGATCGTGTTAGGTGAAATTTGCCTAGAAGCAGGTGTCCCAGCAGGGGTTGTCAACATTATTCCTGGTTCAGGTAAAGATGTAGGGAATTACTTAGTGGAGCATCAGCAAGTCGATAAAGTGGCCTTCACAGGTTCCACACCAGTCGGTAAAGGAATTATGGAAAAAGCTTCTCAAACATTAAAACGTATTACATTAGAGCTAGGCGGGAAATCACCAAATCTAGTGTTTGAAGATGCTGATATTGATGCGGCGGTAGATGGTTCATTGTACGGCATTTTCTATAACTCAGGGCAATCTTGCGAGGCGCGTTCACGCTTATACGTGCACAAAGACATTTATGATGAGTTTTTAGAGAAATTTGTTGCGAAAACAAAAGCAATTAAATTAGGTGATCCATTCGATAAAGGTACTCACATGGGGGCAATTATCGATCAAGACCAATTAAATACAATCGATGGCTATGTGAAATCAGCCATTGAAGAGGGCGCAACCATTTTAACAGGTGGTAAAGTGGCGGCTGTAGAGGGCTTTGAAAATGGTTTCTGGTATGAGCCAACTATTATTACAGACGTAACGCAATCCATGAAAGTTGTGCGTGAAGAAATATTTGGTCCAGTAGTTGTTGTTATGCCATTTAGCGATGAAAAAGAAGCGATTCGACTAGCAAATGATTCAGAGTTTGGTTTAGGCTCAGCAGTCTGGTCTAAAGATGGGGCACGTGCTACTCGTGTTGCGAATCAAATCCAAGCAGGAATCGTAATGGTCAATTGCCCATTCTCCGCAATGCCAGGTACCCCATTTGGCGGCTATAAACAATCTGGTTTCGGACGTGAGCTATGCATCGAAACATTAGATTTATATACAGAGACGAAAAGTATCATTTCATATTACGGTAGCCGCCCACTAAATCCACTAGGCGTCTAACCACCACAAAAACCATATGCGATGAGATATCTTCACTCGTCGTATGTGGTTTTCACAATAAGGAGGTTGCTTTCATGAAAAAAATTATTGTCATCGGGTCAGGGGTTATGGGTCGCGGCATTGCCTACGTTAGCGCAATAAGTGGCTTTGAAACAGCTATTATAGACATTAATGAACAGGCGTTACAAAATGCGCAAAATGAAATTACATCCATTTTCGAAAAATCTGTTGTACGAGGAAAATTAACAGCGCAACAAGTACAGGAAGCAACATTACGTTTGATTTATGTGACAGATTTAGCTACTGTCGCCAATAAAGCAGATTTAATCATTGAAGCCGTACCCGAAAAAAGGGACATTAAACGGGCTGTCTTCGAGCAGATGGAACAGTTTGCTTCACCCCACTGTTTATTTGCCACAAATACTTCAACGATGAGTCCAACAGAAATTGCTTCCTACGCAAAACGACCTGAACAAACGATTGCGATGCACTTTTTTAATCCTGTGCATAAGATGGAGCTCGTGGAGATTATTAAAGGTTTGGAAACAAGTGATGAAACAGTCCAAAACATTTGCGAAATTGCTGAACAAATGGGCAAACAAACGGTCGTCATCAATGAATTCCCAGGTTTTGTTACAAGCCGTATTAGTGCACTCGTTGGGAATGAAGCATTTTATATGTTACAGGAAGGCTTAGGTAGTCCTGAAGACATCGATAAAGCTATTAAACTAGGCTTAAATTATCCAATGGGACCGTTCGAATTGGTCGATTTAGTCGGTCTTGATGTACGTCTGAATAATTTGCGATATTTACATGAAAAGCTCGGTGAAAAATACCGCCCAGCCCCACTGCTTGAACAATATGTACAAGCTGGACGTCTAGGTCGAAAGAGTGGAAAAGGGGTTTATGACTATAGCGAGCAAAAAGAGGTGGTGAAAAAATGACTGAAGTTGTAATTGTAGATGCTGTTCGTACACCAATTGGTCGTTATAAAGGTGCATTAAAAACTGTTCGGCCTGATGACTTAGCTGCGACTGTCATAAAGGCGCTTATAGAGCGTAACCCAAAAGTGCCAGTCCAACAAATTGAGGATGTTATTTTCGGAAATGCCAACCAAGCGGGAGAAGATAATCGAAACGTCGCCCGTATGGCTGCATTACTTGCTGAGCTACCAATAGAGGTCGGGGGAACTACCATTAATCGACTTTGTGGTTCAGGCATGGATGCTATACATTATGCAGCACGTGCTATCAAGAGTGGTGAAGGCGATATTTTTATCTCAGGTGGTACGGAAAGTATGACACGTGCACCTTTTGTGATGGGGAAACCGGAAGTGGATTATCCGAGAGGCGATCAAAAGATGTTTGATACAACGATCGGCTGGCGTTTTACGAATCCCAAATTGCAAAGCATGTATGGAGCGGATACAATGCCCCAAACTGCTGAGAATGTCGCCAAACGTTTTAATATTAGTCGCGAGGAACAAGATGTATTTGCATTTGAAAGTCAACAACGTGCGAAAAAAGCGCTTTCCACAAACCGTTTCGCCGAAGAAATTGTACCTGTATACGTGAAAGATAAAAGAGGCAATGAAATCATCGTGGATACAGATGAACATCCACGCCCTGATACAACCTTAGAAGCACTTGCTAAACTCCGACCTATTTTTGAAAATGGGACAGTGACAGCTGGTAATGCTTCTGGTGTGAATGATGGTGCCTCGGCATTATTATTAATGAGTGCAGAAAAAGCAAAAGAGTTAGGTATAACACCATTAGCACGATATATAACAGGTGCTGTTACAGGATTAGAGCCTGCTGTTATGGGTCTTGGCCCTATTTATTCTTCAAAAAAAGCATTACAACGCGCTGGCCTAACAACAAATGACATTGGTTTATTCGAAATAAATGAAGCATTTGCTTCCCAAGCAATAGAATCCATTAAGCAGCTTGAGCTAAATCCAGCACAAGTCAATGTTAACGGAGGCGCTATTGCATTTGGTCATCCGCTAGGTGCAAGCGGTGCCCGAATAGTGACTACATTGCTATACGAAATGAAAAAACAAAACGTACAATATGGTCTTGCTTCGATGTGTATCGGTGTCGGTCAAGGGATTGCAACGATTATTGAAAATATTGAATGACCTTTATAAACGGCACAAAAATGTGCCGTTTTTTTCGGAAAAAATCGAATAGAAAAGGAGAGTTTGCAAATGAAAAGTATTTCATTTAGAATAGAAAATTATATTGCTTATGTAACAATAAATCGTCCAGAGGTGTTAAACTGTTTTAATTATGATACTTTAAATCAACTGCAACAAGTAGTAGACGAATTACATATAGCTGAGGATGTCCGCGCTGTCATTTTTACAGGTGCGGGCGAAAAGGCATTTAGTGCGGGTGCAGATTTAAAAGAACGAAAAACATTAACGACGCAAGAAGTACGTCGGAACGTACGCGCAATCCGAGACGTGTTTAATAGTATAGCAAATTTACCACAACCAACTATTGCAGCAGTGAATGGGCATGCACTAGGTGGTGGATTTGAATGGTTATTAGCATGTGATTTTGCGATTGCAGTTAACGAGGCACTACTAGGTCTTACTGAAACAAGTTGGGCAATAATTCCTGGTGCAGGTGGTACGCAGCGATTACCACGATTAATCGGTGAAATGAAAGCTAAAGAAATGATTTTAACAGCAACGAAAATAACAGCTACAGAGGCAGAAGCTCTAGGCATCATTTTAAAAGCAGTGCCTCGGGAGGCGTTGTTAGACGAATGTGAATCACTCACAATGCGCATTATGCAAAATGGCCCTGTCGCTGTTCGTCAAGCAAAATATGCCATTACACAAGGAATGAATACCGATCTACAAACGGGTCTTGCAATCGAATCGAAGGCATATGAGTTAGTCATTCCGACAGAAGATCGTCTCGAAGCTTTACAGGCGTTCAGCGAGAAAAGGCAACCTGCATTTCAAGGAAAATGAGTTAGAAAGTAGAGGGAGAGAATGGGCGCAAATACACAGTCGATGATTTTTACGCTCTATGGCGATTATATTATGCATTACGGTTCAAAAATTTGGATAGGAAGTTTGATTCGTTATTTAAAAGAATTCGGTCACACAGAGCAAAATGTACGCGTTTCTGTATCTAGAATGGTGAAACAAGGATGGCTACAATCAGAAAAACGAGGGAACCGTAGTTATTATTTTTTAACAAAACGCGGTGAAATACGGATGCAAGAGGCGGCAAATCGTATTTTCAAATTAAAACCGACTCAGTGGGATGGGAAATGGAGACTTTTAATGTACTCTATTCCAGAAGACAAGCGACAAATTCGAGATGAATTACGTAAAGAGCTCTTATGGAGTGGATTTGGCTCCTTTTCGAATGGCTGTTGGATATCCCCGAATAATTTAGAAGAAGAGGTTAAACTCCTCATTCAAAAATATGATATTGCTAATCATGTAGACTTTTTTACGGCTGAATACATCGGCCCTCATGATCATGAAGCACTAATCGAAAAAAGCTGGTCGTTGGCTGAAATTGAGGCACGTTATGAGAAGTTTATGGATCAATATAGTAAGCAATATATTATTCATCAAAGTGCAATCTCAAGACAAGAAATGTCAGATGCCGAGTGTTTTGTAGAGCGTACAAATCTTGTTCATGAATATCGTAAATTTTTATTTATCGATCCAGGACTGCCACAAGAATTGTTACCGCCGATGTGGAGTGGAAATCATGCTGCGCTATTATTCCAAGAATATTATAATTTATTGGAAGGCCCATCATGCCGTTTCTTTGAAGAAATATTCCATGCAGATAATTAAAAAACGAAATAAGGAGGCAGGGGCATAAGTATATTTTAAAAGCAAAATTTAAAAAATTCACATCAAAAAAGCGCGAGAAATCAAAATTTCTAAAATTGATTTCTCGCGCTTTTTAAGGTTTTGACAAGTTTTGTCCCAGCCTCTTCTTTTGCTCTTGGAACGGTGGATGTCGATAAAATTCAGAAGTTGGGTGATAAAACGTAAAAGTTGGTAGATAAAACGTAAAAGTTGGTCGATAATGCATGGAAGTGTTTCGATAAACTAAGAAGTTGGATGACATTTTGTTAAAATGTGTGTCATGTGAATCAGTTGATTCGGGCGGACTTGATGACATAAGCTTTTTTTGTTCTTTGGAAGGTGGATGTCGATAAAATTCAGAGGTTGGGTGATAAAACGTGAAAGTTGGTAGATAAAATTCAAAAGTTAGTAGATAAAACTTAAAAAGTTAGTAGATAAAACTTAAAAGTTGGTCGATAATGCATGGAAGTGTTTCGATAAACTAAGGAGGAACACTTACTCATTGAAGCGAAAAAGGTTATTATCTATTTTCGCTATTTTTCAAAATAATCGAGTTCTGTCTCAGGCTCTTTTGTTGTGTTAAAATATGTTTTTTCTGCAAAACGAGGGGGGGATTTCCATTCCGGCTGGGCGCTTTGTTGCTGACGCTACGCTTTCGCACAGAAAACATTTGCCGCTGACGCTTCGCTTTCGCGCAGAAAACATTTGCCGCTGACGCTACGCTTTCGCGCAGAGCAAAGTTTCCTGGGGGCGCCCGATGAGCCGCTTTGTTGTTGCTGTCGCTACGCTTTCGCAAAGATAAAACATTTGCTGACGCTACGTTAGCACAACGCTTTCGCATAGAAAACATTCGCTTCGCTGCAGGGTCTCGGGCAAACACGATATTGGTCACGAAGGCGTTATCACAGGACGTGATGTTTTTAGCCTTCGTTCCTTAATCGCTGATCCCCGAGGAGTCGCCCAGCCTCCACTCCAATCAACCACTGAACTTTAGCATGAATCTTCTGGCATGTTACTCTAATTTATAGTGATAAAAAGAAACTTCGGCAACTCATAATGTTCATAAGCCCAATAGAAAAGCGAAAAGCCTGGGGCGGTATAAAGCGCGACAATCTTTACAAATATTTTCCCGACAATTTTTTTCGACACTACGAGAACGTATTCATTTATAGGATCATGATAGAAGATGTTATTTTGGCTGCACACTGTCCATTTTGAGAAACGGTTGCTTCCACATAACATGTTTTTCGGCCTTGCTTGACAATTGTTGATTCAACCGTAGCCATTCCGATGAAAAGAGGTCGTAAAAATGTTGTTTGTAAATTGATCGACGCAAATCCTTGATTACTTTCTAATATTGAAGCCATCGAATAGGCCATCGTAATATCTGCTGCAGAAGTAATGAATCCTCCCATAACGACTTGATGCCCATTTAAAAAGCGTTCATCGACGTTCCAAGAGCAAACGGCTTTACCGGCAATAGCTGATTTTACATGAATACCTAATGTTTTATCACATGCCGGTGGTTCAATTTCTCCATCAATCACTCGCTTTAAATCGATCATAGTCGTCATAATTGAACACCCCTAACTGAGTTTTGGAAAGTATTCAGTAATGTCCGATTTAGACATTGCTGAGCATCATCCATCATAGTCTCGATAAGCGTCGTAACGGTCGGTAGGTCTTGAATTATCCCTGCGATTTGACCGCTATTCATAAAACCACCTTGCTCATTTCCTTCCATAGCACCTTTTATATGATAGGTTTCGGATGTACGTTCTTGGTAGTCAGCAAGTGTTATACCTTTTGCTTCATCAGCAAGAAGCGAAGAGGTGAAAGGTGAACATAACACACGGCGAACCTGTCCAACCGAACGTCCTAGTATGACCGTTTCCACATCAGTTGCATCAACTAGTCTTTGTTTATAGGTCTGATGTACTGGCATTTCCTGTGTAGCAATGAAGCGAGTTCCCATTTGAACACCGGCTGCACCAAGCATTAACGCAGCTGCTAATCCGCGACCATCACCAACACCACCTGCCGCTACAACAGGTACGGAAACCGCATCAACTACTTGAGGAATTAATGTAAAGGTCGTCAATTCTAAATCGGAGTTAATTCCTGCAGCTTCATAACCTTCAGCAACAATCACATCTGCACCGCCTTGCTGGGCCTTAATCGCATGTTTAACAGATGCTACAACAGCTATCACTCGAATATGATGAGCATGCAATTTCTCTATATATAAAGTTGGATTACCTGCCGATAAAGAAACGACCGGTACTTTATGTGTAATAGCTAATTGCAATAATTCCTTTGTATAAGGGTTGACATTGATTGGCACATTGAGGGCAAATGGTTTTTGCGTTAATTGCTGCGTTGCAACAATGCGTTCTTCAACTTCTGCAGGTGTCATTGTCCCACAGCCGATTGTCCCTAAGCCACCTGCATTCGATACAGCTGCCACGAGTATAGGACTACTGATATTACCCATTCCCCCTTGGATAATAGGGTATTTTATTGCTAATACAGAACATAATTGATTCAAAAACAGCACCCCCGTTAAAAATATGTTATACTAAATTCTAGCAAAATATTCAGAAGATTGAAAGGATGATTTTAATGGAGATTACATACGCTTTAAAGAAGCCAAATGTTCATGAATCAGTTTTTCAGGCGCCAGGCACGTATATTATTGGAGATGTTACGGTTGGTGAACAATCGTCTATTTGGTTTAATGCTGTACTACGCGGAGATGAAGATAGTATTACCATTGGAAAACGTTGTAGTATCCAAGATAATTCAACCATTCATTTATATGAAGGGGCTCCAGTTGTTGTAGAGGATGAAGTAACAGTAGGTCATCAAGTAGTTTTACATGGTTGCAAAATTGGTCGCCGCTCGATTGTTGGTATGGGTTCTGTTATTTTAGATCATGCTGAAATTGGGGAAGAATGCATTATTGGTGCAAACACACTTATTACACAGGGCTCAAAAATCCCACCACGTTCATTAGTTGTTGGCTCACCAGGGAAAGTCGTACGTCAGCTACAAGACAAAGACATCGAGTTAATCCAGTTATCAATCGACACATACGTCCAAAAGGGAAAAGAATTTAAAGAAATAGTAGAGGGTTAATTTGCTTTTGAGACTCCCAGCCCTAAAGGGACAAGCTGACTAATGTCAGTGGGATTCCTGAGTAACTATGCGTTCGCAGTCCATTTCTGTTTTGAACAGTTCTCAAGATTGGGGTATCCCATTACCCCTCCCTATCCAGTGCATATAGCAGATAGGGCTACACTACTGTTACCATAGCGTATAGTTGGTTTCGTCCGATATGTTTTAGCGTCTTTTTCGTGACGACACATATTGTTTTACCGATAGCATGAATTAGGCTATCGAACCTTATACAATATCCAATTTTCAATGGACGAGCGTGTTTTATAGACTTTTACTAGTCTATAGATGAAGTATAACACCCTTTCAGACAATTAAAGTAGCAATAGTTACCTCTTGTCTGACCTCACTTTCATCCCATGTCTAAAGACGGGCTACACCCTGCATAGGCTTTCTCGTTCGGAAAATCTGTAAAAGGCTTTGTTCGCAAGGTTATCATTTTTCATCTTTCCACTCTATATAGTATTATTATGTTTAGAATTAAGGAGTGTGAGAGTATGAGATTTATTAAATTCCTTCTGATCATTGTAATTTTCATCGGTGTTATTGGTTATGGGGTTTATCATTATGGAATGAAGTATGCATCCGATAAGGTTGTTGATACTATTTCAACAGAATTAGAGCAAAGCGGACAAATGGATGAAATTAAAAATACGATTGAAAGTGACCCTCAACTAAAATCATTTATGGAAGAGGCTAAAACTGCAGACAGCAGCAAGTTGCCGTTTACAACAAAAGAAGAAGCTACAAAAGTAATCATTCAAAAAGTTGGTATTTCGGAGCTTAATAATATAAGAGTAAAAGTACAAAATGGTTCGATGACAAAAGATCAAGTCATTCAAGAAATGGAAGGTAAATTAACAGACGAAGAAATGACGGCCTTAAAAGTAGTTGTTTATAAAGAGTTATATAAATAAAACGTTGAAGAACCATAAAAAGGAGAAAACAGGACGTGCTATTGTAGCATGTCCTGTTTTTTGCCTTATTTAACTTCTTTCAGAATCTAAATATTTGTCCCTTATTTTGTGTCAAATCAGTATATAAGTTAATGAATGACTCAAAGTACTAATAAAACAAAAGGTGGGACATTATGGCAATATTTAGGGTTCGTAAAAAGGAGAATTATGTTGTGTTAGACAAAGGGTTTCTGAAGGACACTCGCTTAAGCTGGAAAGCAAAAGGTTTGCTTGCTTACATGTTGTCTTTGCCAGATGATTGGTCATTTTGTATTTCTGATTTAGCCACGCATAGCAAATGCAGTCGTGAATCTACTGCTAACATTATTAAGGAGTTATCGACAGCTGGCTATGTTCACAAAGTGCAGGGTAGAACAAACATGGGTAAATTTAGGAAAGTCGAACTCTCAGTGTTCGAAACACCACAAGTTGAACCGTATAGTGCAAATCCGATAACGGTTAATCCGTTGATGGAAAAACCGTCAATACTAATTAATAATAAATCACTAAATAATAATTTACTAAATAATTATTATAATAAGAGCCATTCCTCAGAAGAGAACATACCAAAACCACAAAGCGCGTTCCAATTTTATGAGCAAAATGGCTTTGGTTCTCTAGTCGCTCATGTCACGTACAAAATCGGTCATTGGATAAATGAATTGTCGGAAGACCTTGTGATCCATGCTATGAAGCAAGCCATAGAAAACAATGTGCTTCGTTGGAATTACGTTGAAAAGATTTTGCACGTTTGGACTACTAAGAAGTTTACAACAATTGAGGAAGTAGAAGCGGATAAACTTCGATTTGTAGCCCGAAAACAACAACAGCGTACTTATCAATCCAATCAACAAGTGCATAAAGAGATTGTCCCTGATTGGTTCCATCAACGTAGTGGGAATTCCAATGATATAGATAATGGACAAGCAATTGACTTTGAAGCTGAACGACAAAAAGTCTTGGAAACATTAAGGAATCTAACTGAGAGTGCAAGGTGAAAAATGCAACTACTGCGTGGTTGGAGAGTTAATTGGTCTAAAAGCAACTCCGATATCCTAAACACCAATCGAAAAAAGATATGGAGTATCAAGGAGGAATGACATGAAGAATGAGGAAATTCCAATAACTATCAAAATAAATACAAAATTAACCAAAATAACAATTGAAATTTTTGAACGGTCATGCTAATTTTTAAATATGAATATAAATAATAATACGAACAGTCAAAAAAAACTTTCTTTTATTGAAGCCGCTAGGCAAACACAAATTGTGGAATGCGCAATCGAGACAATTGCCAGTTTGGGATTTGCACAAGCATCTTTAGCCCAAATAGCCAAACGTGCAGATATCAGTACGGGAGTGATATCCTACCACTTCAAAAACAAAGAAACATTGATTCGGCATGTCATTGAAAAGGTTTATACTTCTGGCGATTCTTATATGCGTCCGCTTATACAATCTGCCACTAGCGCAAGGGATATGTTAAGCGTATACCTCGAAAGTAACATTGCTTTTATGTCTACACATAAGACGTATATGCTAGCTCTATTAGAAATTTGGTCTGGAATTCGCCCTGAGGAAGGAAAGGAGTCGTTTGTTTTTAATCTCCAGGAGGCAGCCATTTACGATTTAGAGCAAATTTTGCAATATGGGCAAAAGAACGGGGAATTTCGAACATTTTCTCCCAAAGTAATGGCTATAACCATTAGACAGGCGATTGATGCATTGCCGCCGCAAATGATGATGAACCCCGAACTGGATCTTGATGCTTATGCACAAGAATTAATCACTTTATTTAAATTGGCAACCGATAAGAACGTAACTTTGTGAGCATAATCAGTAGGCAATTTAAGGAGGAAAATGTTATGACAGACGGGGATTCGGCCCTTCAACTGCTCGGGTTGAGCAAACAATTTGGAGAAAACACTGTTGTTAATAGTGTCAACCTGACTGTGCCTTGCGGTTCATTTTTCGGTTTGGTAGGTCCGAACGGTGCAGGAAAAACGACTCTATTATCTATGGCAGTAGGGCTGCTGCGCCCAGACAGTGGAGCGTCTAGAATATTCGGTGTTGATGTTTGGTCAAATCCTTTACATGCAAAGACATTAGTTGGGGTTCTGCCAGATGGCATGTCATTGCCAGAAAGGCTAACCGGGCGTGAACTTTTGACTTATATGGGATTATTGCGTGGACTTGATGCGAAGACTGTTGCCCAGCGTACAGAAGAATTGCTTGATATTTTAGAATTCCGTAATGATGAGCGTACGCTTGTTATAAACTATTCCACTGGAATGAGAAAGAAGATTGGTCTTGCCACGGCCCTTCTACATTCCCCAAAGCTTCTTGTGCTTGACGAGCCGTTCGAGGCGGTTGATCCCATCTCTGCGTCAACAATTAGAACCATCTTGCAGAGTTTTGTTGCCAATGGTGGTTCTGTCATCTTATCCAGCCATGTCATGGCGTTGGTCGAGCAATTGTGTGATCATGTTGCTGTTATTGCGAAGGGGAGAGTGGCTGCTGCAGGCCCATTGGATTTTGTGCGTAATGGTGAAAGTCTGGAAGAGGCTTTCGTTCAGTTAGTTGGGAATCGCCCTGGAGAAGGAAAGAGATTATCATGGTTAATGTAATGATTCGAATGAAGATTTCCTTGCTTCGCCACTCGATGAGCGGAGGACGAGCGACTCTCATGATTATCGGTGGGGTTATCGGTCTATTGCTGGCAGTTAGTACGATTCTGCTTAGTGTACTATATAATCATGAAATATCAGCAGATCTTATCTGTATCGCTTTTGGATTTTGGATGATTGGTTGGATCATAGGGCCTATGTTAGTTGGCGGAGAAGGGGTATTGAAAACGGAATACTTCACCTTGTTGCCTATCGCCCAACGAAGATTGGCTATAGGGTTGCTCGGTACCTCCTTCATCGGTATTGGACCAATCGTTAGCTTAGTCGCTTGTTTCTCTCTCGTCATTTATGCAGCAAGACTTGGATTTTGGGCTGTGATCGTTGCCGTACCTGCGATGTTGTTGCAACTAGTAATCATCATGCTATTGTCCAAAGTGGTGATGGGGGTGATTGGAGAGGCATCGAAATCCCGATTAGGTTTAGAATTCGGGGCGTTGATCATAGGAGCCGTTATAGCTTTTCTTAACGTCGGTTGGTATTTACTTCCTTCGGTTAGCTTGTTCGTAGAGGAACCGTCGCCAGCAATTTCTTTAGTGGCTCGAATATTGCCATCGGGTTGGGCTGTGGTAGCAATCGAAGCTGTAAATCGATCCCGTTACTTTTTAGCTGTCGGTGTTCTCTGTGGGTTGGCTTTATTGTGTGGATTACTATTGATTATATGGGCAAGACTGCTGTCAGGGAGCACGAAAAATGCGGCTCGTATAAATCGTTATAGCAGAAATAAATCATTGTTCCTTACTTGGGCCAACATTCTACCGACAAAAACTTCGAAAATTGGGGTGGTCGTTCTTAAGGAACTGAAGACTTGGATGCGCGATCCGCAGCGAGGGCGATTGTTGCGGATGGGGCTGTGGACGGGATTATTCTATGGCTTATTTGTATCGTTGAGCGGTGTTACTTTATTAATGCCCTGGGTCGGCATAGTCCTTGTGATGTTCACTTGCGTGTTCTCTAACAATCTTTATGGGTTTGATGGCGGTGCTCTTTGGATGTCTATTACTACACCGGGCTCAGAACGAAACGATGTGCGGGGCAGGCAAATTGCATGGATAATGGTTGTAGCACCCGTATCGATCGTAATATCTCTCCTATTCCTTTATGTCAGTAAGTTGGACTGGGCGTGGGCATGGGTTTTAGCCTTGCTTCCATCGCTGTTAGGTGGAGGAGCGGGATTAATCCTATTCCTCTCAGTTTACAAGCTCATACCTGTGACAGACCCGCATAGGCGTGGACGCGGAACCATAGTCTCTGGTGATGACATGAACGCAGGGGCATTATTTATAACCAATTTATTGTTGTTGATATTGCTGTTTTTTGCTTCGATACCTACATTAGTCATATTGACCTTAGGGACGTTGCTACATCAAAACTTACTAACATTGATTGGTGTTCCTGTGGGATTGTGTACCGGCTTACTCATCGCTTGGTATTTCGGACGCTTGGCATACCGTCGTTTGGAAGCTTTTGGTCCAGATATCCTCGCAATCATGCAGAGCGGCGGAATAGCTCAATCCGTGGATAACAAAGTAGCTCAAACAGACGACACATTTTCTAATCTATCTGCAGGAAAGTCCGCTTTGGTAGGTCTACTCGTTACGATGGGGATTATTTTCACATTACCACAGGGGATTGTGCCTATAATTCTAAAGCTTTCAGGCGTAAAGGTCCACAGTTGGTTTATTGCTCTATATCTTCCGGAAAACGTCCAATTACTTATTTGCATTTTCTTTGTTCTAACTGGTGTAAGTGCTTTGATTATAACTAGAAAAATAGTTCGTAAACATAAGAATATGTAGCGGTAAAACACAATGACGATTGATCTATTGGTAACAGCTTCGCTAATTACCCTAAAGATTAATCCTCCATTGCGCTTTTACAATTATGCCGGATTTCCTTAGAGTAAAGGAAATTCGGCTTTTTTGGGGGAGATTGTGTAGCATATTTTGTTCGTGTGTTATTGGGAGGGCTATGTCCATACTTAAAAGGAGAGATGAGCTAGTTAGGTATAGATATTAAGTTAAAGGTCGAGAGGGCAGTTCATAGATTTTTTAAAGATGACAATTTTGTCAACTAACTGTCATGTTCCAAAATTTAAGGTAGTGGAGAATTTATCTATACTCTTGTGTAACGAGATTATTTCGTTATAAAAGAGGAGGCATAAGAAATGAATATTATGAAATTCTTAGCAATGACAATTTTATTCACTACTTTCTTAGTTGGTTGTGGTGACAAGGGTGCTTTGATAGAAAAAGACTACTATGTTCAAATTAACGAGGAATTACAAACTCCAAATAGCAATGGCAGTTCGTATACGCACTAGAGGGCTATGATAAGGATGGAAATGAAAAGGTTGTAAGTTTTTTTGCAGAAAAACCTTATAAAAAAGGAACGATTGTCCGCGTCCCAAGAGGCTTAGAAGGATATACTGGTGATCCCAAAGTAATGAATGTGGATGACTTACCGGAAAATGTTAAGGGAAAATTTAATCAGAGCTAAACCCACGCCATTATAAAGCCCAATTTCTTAACATTAAAATTAAGAAATTGGACTTTTTTCACTCCATTAACTTTATAGCTATTAATCAAAAATCGTATCTTTATGAGGGTTTCTTAAGAATTCGAAAAGCATTTTGATTTGAACACCTGTATTTCTCTCTAATGAAAGGTTTGGTAAATTATCGTCATGATAAAAGTGTACTCCTTTTGTTTCCAAACCATTTCTTGCATGCCCGCCAATAATCTCACATTGAATAAACAATTTATAATAATGATATGGTTGAGGTGGATGAAGGTGCTTATTCATATCCAATAAAGTTCCGCCGCTAACCAAGAGAAGACCGCGGCTAAAACATCGAGTTCCGCCGCTAACCAAGCGTATTAAAGAATATGACCAGTCGTTAAAATAACACACATTATTTATTATTTGTTGAGAGGGGCCATCATTTGTAAATAATAAAATTTAAGCGTTTCATTCTTTTATCATTTTTAGGGGGAGAAGTGGATAACTGATAATATTCTTTGTAAAATAAAGTAAATATGGAAGAGAGGTTACTTTATGTTGAAATTTATCGGCTCTGGAAGTGCATTTAATACGAAAATAGGTAATAATTCAGCGTATTATAAAGTAGGAAATCAGATGTTGTTAATTGATTGTGGTAGCAATATTTTTCACCGAATTAAGGAAAATAGTTTACTGGAAGGTATCAAGCATATCCATGTATTGATCACTCATACTCATGCGGACCATGTTGGTAGCCTTGCTGATTTTATTTTTTATAGCTATTATTGCCATGGCGAAATGGCAAAACCTAATGTATCTGTTTATTCCGCTTATGATGTAAAAATTGAAGAATTGTTGGCCATTAATGGCATTATGCCAGGAGTTCAATGTTTCATAAAAAAATGTCAATCGGATACACAGTACACACTTAATTTCTGTAAAGTACTTTTCGAAAGGTCTAGTCATGTTAAAGAAATACCTTCTTATTCAATTGAATTATCTATAGATGACAAACTTATTTATTATACAGGAGATACAAATTACCTAAAAGAATCTTTACGAAATCCAAAGGTCTTCGATTTTGTTTATGTAGATACTTGTAAAGCTGATTATGAGGGCAATGTGCACTTGTCATTACGAAAATTGAGTGAGTTAGTGAGTCCTGATGAACGTTCGAAATTTTGGTGTATGCATGTAGATGAAGGTTTTGACCGTCAAGAAGCTGAAACGTTAGGGTTCAATGTTGTAACGAACGAATTTTAACCTTTTAGAAAGCGAGTAGCGTCTTCTATTTCGTTTGGTTAAAAATGGTTAATCAACTCTCATAATGATAAAATTTAATTATTATCTGAAAGGGGGAGAGAAGAATGGGATTCTTTATTGTAATTATCGGATTCATTATTTTAGTAGGTGTGATTAGCTTAATAAAAAAGGAATTCACTAATCATGATAGTTCAACAAGAAGTCATTCCAATCATTCGAGTACTCATATAGATTATAGTTCAACAAATACATTTGTATCCATGGAAGATACAAATACAGACAATTGCTCGGATAGTGTCTCTAGTTATAGTGATACATCTAGTTGCAGTGATAGTAGTTCGTCGTCCGATTAAACGTCCGAATTTTTAAAAAAATAACAATTTAAAAAGCTGTAGCGTATGACAACGCTACAGCTCAGAATTGGTCTTGCCCTTATAATGGCTTAGCCATCAACAGCATTATAACACATAGAACGAAAAATCACAGTTCGAATGAGAATTTATTTCAATGAATTGAATAGATCGTTGGATAGCTGACACAAATGTGTTTTAACTTCTTTCATCATTATGCCAATACATCATTAATATCGCTATTCATTAATTGTTTCAGCAAATGTTTTTCGACCAGGATTAACTTTATTTACAGTAATACTTATTTTACTAAGAGTGTCGGCTGTCAATGGAATTTTGCCATCTTTCTGTACTTTTTTCCATGCCTTTATGTTTTTTCGGTATAGCTGCTCTGATAAGCGGAAAACATCAACATCCATTTGTAAACCTGCTTCATAGGATGTTTTTATATCTTTTTTAACTTCCTTAATAATACCTTCTCTTATTTGATCGGTAGTTACTTTCCCTTTGAAACCATTGATGATTGCATTTAATTTTATTTCCGCTTCAAATGTTACTTCATTGTTTTTTACAATTGGTTTAATTTTGGTACTTAATTTTTCTAAATCAACTGTTAAGTATTCTTTTTCTTTATTGTTTAATTTAATCGTTACGTCTCCCCGGGTTTTTTTATAATACATCCATTGGATACCCCTTGCCTCCCCATCATTTATATAGCCTTTAAATCCATCTTTTGAAACTACTCCGAAACCAGATAAAGCAGTTTCCTCTGTTGGTTTATCAGTCGTTTCCCAGTTTTTATTAATTGATACAAGTGGAATATTCACTTCATGACTCGGCTCATTTAAGTTGATAAGTAGTTTTCGCAAATCCACGGGCTCTACATATGTTTGTAGCTCTTTTGTATGCATTGGATTGCTTAGCTTTGAAGCTGTTAGTGATTTATTTAATATTGGTGTGACTAAAAGAATATCTTTAATAGAGTCCTTTGTAACATATGTCAATATTTGATATCTCGTTTCCCGATGACGTAAAAAACTGTCAATAATAGGAATGGAATTGCCGTTCTTTAAGGCATCCTCAGAGAAAAGAAGAAAAGTCATATGCCCCCAGAATACTTTTTGGTCGATGGAGCGATATAATTTAAAAAAGGCTTCTTCCATCGTTTTACCTTTAGCAAATCCAATTTCAGACGGTGCTGCTTGAGGAGTAGGCGCTTCAGATTTAGCTACATTCGCAAAATTAATGATTTGCATATATATTTCATATTGACCATCTTTATAATCGATACCAATTCCGTCAATATAGTACATTCTTTGTGGTTCAGTAACATCCCAACATCCGGAAAGTAATAGTACAGCTGCTAAACTTACTATTAACGTCATTTTTTTCTTCATTTTTTTGATCCCTACTTTTAGAAATTCTGTGTAATCTTGCGGAGTAAAGGGGTTTTGCTTATAGTTTGGACAAAAAATGAAAGGATTATAAGTAGTGAAAAACTTAGAACAGCTACATTTAGCCATCTAAACAAAAGACCAGGACTCATTATTATAATGAGTCCTGGCGTATTTCTGAAAAAAGCGAAGAGATATGAAGAAAAATCCCTGATCACTTTATTCCTGTATTATCGCGAAGTTCTATAATAGTTCCTTCAGGTGCTTTTAACTTACATAGCTGGCCATTTTCAACCTTATAAATAATTTCATCATTTTTGCGAATAAAATGAACATTCATATCCTTCAACCGTTCTACTTCTTGAGAGAGATTGTCCACCCAGAAACAGAAATGTACAATGCCTTGAGCATTTGAATTGCATGTATCAAGGACTTCATTATACTTTCCAGTTTGGAGTTCGATATAAAATGCTCCAAGTTTTAACCAAGTATTAAAATGTCTATCGTGGAAATTTGGTGACTCCTGTGCTACTTCAAATCCTAATATTTCAGTGTAAAAACTTAAAGATTCATCATATGTATTCGTTTGTATGCAAATGTGGTGTACATATTTTTCAGCCATAAATTATTTCTCCTTTTATCTAATCTATATTAATGAAACAATCCGCATCGTTGAAATGGCACTTCCTAAATGATACCAGAATAGTTTATTACCGAGGAAATAACGTAACATTTAGCATATATTCTGACAAGTATAATTTACGCCAAAATGGATAATTTATATATCGGAGGTGATAATTTTGGCAAAAGAAAAACGCAATAAAAGTGAAGAAGAACAAGTAGAATTTGGAGCAGATTTAAGCCCTGATGATTTAGATGTGCGTGAAGAAAATGATCTAACTACTGAACAATTGAACAATGCATACAATGAAAAACAATACAACGAAAACACTTCCTCAAAACGTAATAAATAATTAAGGAAGAACGCATAATATTTTCTACCACAATCGTTTGGGTTGTGGTAATTTGAATTGAGCAAGAGTTATTTGTTCAGAACATATGAGGTAACTAAATCTAAAGTAAAACTCCTTAATATTAAGGCTGTTTTCCCAAGTTGCTTCTGATTTGGCTATCTTCTTCAACTAAAGCATTGTTAGTTTAATAAGGAAAGCTTACTTATTTACTCTCTTAAATCAATTTTCCATAAAAACTCATTTGAAATTTCCTGTGCAATTTTCAATATTTCATCCTCTAAATCACCATTAGAGTTATCTGGAAAGTCAATCCCAATTAAATTTATCTCCGTAAATTCATCTGCGGAATCATACGCATAATTACCTTGTAAATTAGCATTAATTCCTCTAATTATGATACTGGAGCCACTTAACTCCTTAGTAAACACTAGTGTACTTAGTTTAGTGCAACTCATATTTAATATTAAGAAATTTTCAATGACATCAGTTTTAATAAATAAGGCTAATTTATCTGAATGAATACTTATGTAATCGTACATACACTTCCCCCCGAATCAAAGATACTTAAGTATTCGATAATCAGCATACTTATTCTTGTATCTTATTGAATTATCCTGCTAACTTTATTTGAATAGCAACATTCTTTTCGAAAACAGCCTTTATTAAAGTTATATCAATTATAATAGAGTAGAATTAAGATAATAAAAGTGAGAAAGGACAAATAGAATGACGACAAAATTTAAAATTGAACTTCCGCTTATTCCAAATGATTTGGCTCAAGGAACTTTTGAAGACATTTTTTATGATGAAGAACCTTATCTATCGAATCAGCTAATTACGAATACAAGTAGAGAGAATGATAGTATTGAGCGTTTAATAGTATCCAAAGTAATGTTTCAAAAAGTATCTTTGATTAACTCGAATTTCAATAAAATTGATATGACTGATGTCATCTTTGAAAACTGCGATTTATCTAACTCAAAATTCAACGAAGGAATTATACATCGAGTTACATTTAAAAACTGTAAGCTGTTAGGTGTTGATTTCTCGGAGGCCCATTTAGGGAATGTTTCTTTTGAAGATTGTGTGATGAATTTATGTAATTTTGGAGTAGCAAGACTAAAACAAATTTGTTTTGTGCAGTCATCATTACGTGGGACAAGCTATTACGACTGCCAATTTAAGAAAGTGAAATTTGAACACTGTAATATTGATGAAGTTGATTTTAGCGACACGCCTCTCAACAATGTGGATATTAGTACATGCACTTTTGAACGATTAAATGTAACATTGAATAATTTAAATGGCTGTGTGGTTTCCACTGAACAAGCAATTGGCTTTGCTGAAGTGCTAGGTTTAAAGGTTAAACGATAATATTGACTGGCTACTCAATTGAATCCCATTCTTTACTGGTATTCTTTGTAATTAAAAGTATACTATATGAAGGAATAATTTCTATAATTAGTAAATCATTGATTATTAGAGGAGAGAATGAGCAATGGCAAAGTCTTTAAATTGTCCCAACTGTGCTGCAGCATTTGATCCAAAGGATAATAGTTGTGCGTATTGTGGTAGCTATATTATTACATCAAAAGCTAAACAAATCACTTATAATTTGGATGAACAAGAACCCAAATATAAAAAAATCTTTTTTCATGGAAATGAAATGCGTGAACATGAAATACCAATTCGCTCGGGCTTTGCAAATATGTTTTACAGTATAACTCGTTCTGATGGTGGGCGACTATTATTAACAAACCAACGATTAATTTTTTGTGTGCATGCTATCAATTTAAATCCTCATTTATATTGGGAGTTGGATTTAAAAGAAATAGATCGAACTGAACTCGGCTTAAATCTCTTCATATCGCAAAGATTCCATATTTTTGAAAGAGAAGAAAATGAAACGATATTTGTCGTTTATGGTGGGAAACATTGGCTAAATGAACTTACTAATGCTTTAGAGAAGATTAGTGAGTAACTTAGGAATGCAAATACATAGGAAAGAGGGAAAAGGCATGAACGTTTACGAGGATTGTATTACGTTTATGTTTTTTTATTCCCCATAATATGTTTTCGTTGTTGGTTGAACAGATATTGTATTTGAATAAACAATAAGACCAAGATATCCGTCTTGGTCTATTTTTTGTCATTCTATTATTTAGGAATAAATATTTACGAAATTGACTTAGTGAGCAACTTGTCCGCCATCTGCTACATAAACATAGCCGTTACAGAAGCTTGCAGCGTCTGAAGAAAGGAATACAACGACTTCAGCAATTTCTTCTGGTTTAGCAGCTCGACCCAATGGAACGTTAGAAACAACTTCGTTCCAAACTTCAGGATTATCTTTCCACATTTGAGTCATTGGTGTTTCTGTTAAACCAGGTGCGATAGCGTTTACTCGGATACCGTCTCGAGCGTGGTCAATTGCAGCTGCTTTTGTTAAACCCGTTACGGCGTGTTTTGCTGTTACGTATGGTGCCATATTTGGATCAGCAATGACACCAGCTACTGAAGCTGTGTTTACAATTGTACCACCGCCATTAGCAACCATGTATTCAAGTTCATGTTTCACCGCAAAAAATACACCTTTAACGTCAACTGCCATTACTTTATCAAAAGTAACTTCTTCAATATCAACGAATTTTGCTGGTTTGTTTAAAACGCCTGCATTGTTGAATGCGTGATGTAATCCACCGAATTTCTCTACTGTCTTTTCAACAAGTAATTTCAATTGCTCTGGGCTTGTTACATCTGTTTTAAAGAATACTGCTTCTCCGCCTGCTTGTTGAACTAGTTCTACAGTTTCTTGTGCACGGTCATCAACATCGCCAATAGCAACTTTCGCGCCACGACGTGCAAAAGCGATTGCTGTAGCACGGCCAATACCAGTAGCTGCTCCAGTGATTAAGACAACTCGACCTTCAAAATCTCTAACATTCATAATATTGCCTCCCCATATTTGTAAGTCTACTTTACATGTGTAGTATAGCTTTCACTAAAAAACGTATTCAATATTTTTGAATGAATGAGCTTATTCCTTTATAGTAATAAGCATAAGAAGGTGACTAATAATGCAATTAACTCAATTAGAGTATTTTATAGTAGTAGCCCGCTTGGAGCATATGTCGAAAGCGGCATTGGAATTAGAGGTTTCGCAATCTTCATTAAGCAAAACGATTGCTCGTTTAGAGGATGATATTGGAGTACCACTCTTTGATCGAAAAGGGAAATCTATTCGTTTGAATGAATATGGACGCATTTTTTATGAGAAGGTGGAAAAGGCTCTAGATGATTTACAAGAGGCAAAATCAGAAATTCAAGAACTCGCAAATATACGAAAAGATAGTATAGCGATTAATGTAATGAATTCAAAACTACTGCCAAAATTATTTTATGATTTTTATAAAAAACGCCCAAATGTTAAAATCCGACAGTATTTATTACCTGATAAATTAGCGCTACAAAAATTAATTTGTGGTGAAATTGATTTAATGATCGTCATTAATCCAATTAAAGATGACAGAATAGAGTGGGTGCCATTATTTACAGAAGAAGTCTTTTTAGTAGTGCCGAAAGATCATCCCCTAGCTGCTAAAGAAAGTGTTTCACTAATCGAGGCTAAGGATGAATTGTTTATTTTGTCAGAAACAGGACAAAATTTCCGCACAACAGAAAATCAATTATTTGAAAGAGCAGGCTTTACTCCGCAAATTGCCTTTGAAGGTGAAGATTTATCGATTATTTTACAATTGGTGAACGAAGGAAAGGGCATCTCTCTTATTTTTAAATATTCATTTTTAGATCAGTATTTAGACAATGTAAAGATATTAAAAATTTCAAATCCTGATTGCTTTCAAACGGTAGGGATTGCTTGGAATAAAAAGAGAAAAAGTTCATTTGTCGCAAATAGTTTTCGTGATTTTGCTATTTCATTTTTGAAGGATAGTACAATATAAGATGTGGGGAAGGTATATGAAGCGGGGCTAATTACATGTTTGTTTTTGGGGGTTAAATAAAAAGGGTCACTTACAGGCTAGTGACCCTGAATAAAACTATATGGAGCTAGTAAACTTATGGGGTTTTTTCACCTTAATAGAAGCTATTTCTCCGCAATTCTGACACAGAGTGAAAATAAGTGGAGATCCATTAGAAAAAATTGTGTCAACTGGTCTTAAAGCAGCGTAACCATCAAGTTTCCCCTGAGAAAATGAATCACTACCACAAGACTTGCAAATCAATTTATTGTTTTCCATAATATCACCTCAGTATGTAATTTGTGTAAAGTGTAACATAAAAACGGCCGAGGCGTTATAGACGCTAGCTAGACAAAGTAGTACACAACAAAATAAGTATGAATGAACTAGAAACATTGATCATAACACCATACAAGGATACAGAGGTGTTACAGAATAATTTCTAAATAGAATATTGTGAAACTTATTTAAACTTAAGTCGTAGTAATATATAAGAGGGGAGGGATTAACTTGAAAAAACACTTATTATTTGCAGGGGTTTTTACGCTGGCTTTTGTCGTATTGCAAGTACTTTCAGGTATGCTATTAACAATGTTTTATACGCCTAGCAACCAATGGGAAGAGGCTTCGACTTTATCATCACAAGTGGTGTTTGGAAATACAAGCTTTATTCCGCCACTTGTTATTTCTTTAATAGCACTAGTAATTGCTTTTGGTAGTACCAAGCTAATCAATAAAAAGGTTGTGCACTAAAAAAGGAAGGGATTCTTTTCCCTTCCTTTTTGAATGAAATAAAGCTGTATTCAAAAATGATACTTTAGTATTGATAAATGATATGATAAACGCCTAAAAATGGCGCTATTTTTAACATAAAAATTTTTTCATTTTTACCTTAAAAATCTCTTCTTGTTGTTGATGGAATTAGACTTACTACATTTATTTCAAAAATGAAATCATGATTTTTTCTAACTCTGCCTTATTTAAAACATCATCAATGATTACTATTTGATAGGCACTGTCCTTTCCTTTTTCAGGAACAATCATCTTCATGGCTTTACTATTTTCTCCAGTACTTTTAGCAAAAGTGAATTGTGTACCTTCCAGTTCATAACTTTCTATGTTGTCATATATACGTTCATAGAAAGGATCTTTGCCAATTTCTATAATGCCAGGTTTTCTTGGTTTTTCTAAAATAGCAGATTGATAAATTTTAAAGCCAAACTTCCTCTCGCCTCTATATTCTGAGTGAATGACTGGATTCAGTTTCTTCGTCGTAATAGCTGTTTCAACTTCTTCCTTCTTTAGTTCGTAACCTCCCGGTAGATAAGCTGGCTTCTTTATCGGAAAATCAACTAACTCCTGTGCTTCTTCTATAGTAAATGTGAAATGTGAATAGATTTTTTTCCATAAGGGTCCAGCAGCTTTACTAATTTCCTCTAATTTTTTATGTTTATCCGGATCAAAATGTTCCGGTCCCCCTAAGGCTCTCATCTCTTTAGTAATAGTATATTCTTCTGTTTCCAAATTGATTAATTGATCAAATTCCTCTTTTGTTAACACATTACGTGCTACTTCAATTTCTTCAAGTATAGCTTCATATCTATTCTCTGAGGTATGAAAATCTGCAAATGCCTGTTCTTTTGTACCAATCATTTTTTCTACAATTTGCTGTATAGGAACTTCAGTTTTTGTTTCTTTCATATCATTACTAACTTCAATTTGTTCTTTCGTTGGTATATCTGCTCGTGCATTTACTAGAGATATAGAAGATACAGCAATTACAGTAGCAACTCCAAATAGAGACCAGCGATAAGAGTTCTTTTTAAACTTTTTAATCATCCAAATTCTCCTTTTTAAGGTTCTTTTATTTCTACTTAAGTTTGCTAAACTTGGTACTTGATAATAATTGGAGTAGTGTTCTAAAAGGCTAATAATAGTATGACCATATGCAAGTTGCTCTTTTGGATTTATATATGTAAGAGCTAACGCATCACAGGCTAGTTCCTGATCTTCCCGCATGCGAGAGTATGCATACCAAAGAATGGGGTTAAACCAATTTAAAATGAGTAAGCTATACATAAGCCAATTCACACCAACATCACTTCGTTTGATGTGGGCTAATTCGTGATGGAAAACGTATCGTAACTGTTGCTCATTTAGCACTTCCGTGTGTACGTTTGACAATAAAACTTTTGGCCGAATAAAGCCGAACACAGTTGGACTCGATATCTTTCCAGCTAAAAACAGTGGGATATCTTGTTGTACAGACATAGATTTTTTACAATTCTCAAAGATAGTGACAATCCTTTGATCTGTTATCATCGATTGTCCTTTTATGTAAAGAAATAAACGCCTGTTTATAATGATGGTAGTAAAGCCCAAAATGATGACTCCAGTAAGCCAAATGTATACAAGGATTGTATAAAAAGAAAACGGTTCATCATTTCGTTTTGTATTATTGTGTATTTGTTTTTTATTTTCCTCAGCTACTTTGGGTGAACTAGATATATATGAAACATTTTTTGTGGCTATCTTTGAATCGTCTATAACTTCTAATTCTTGCTCATGTTCTTTTGAAGTAGTAGCTACAGTTCCATTACTAAAGGAAAAGATAGAATAGATACTGTAGGAACTATCTAGTGACCAAGGCAATAAAAGTCTGACAATTAATATCATCCATAACAAATATTGCCACCGTGGAGTTAACTGATTTCTAAGCAAAATTTTCACACTTAAGATTAGAGCGACTAGTATACTTGCCATAATTGAGGTTTCTAACACCCAATCAAAAAAACGAGGTAGATAGAGATTTACGAAGATATCTATCATTATTAGCGATCCTTCCTCTGATTTTCCTCAGACTTCTCATCCAGAATACGTTTGAGTTCGTTAATATCTTCTGAAGACAGTTTTTCTTCTTTTAAGAAATTCACAAGTAATGGTTTAAATGCTGCTCCATAGAAACGCTTAAGTAAGGATTTTGTTTCTACTTGTAAATAACATTCTTGAGAAACTAAAGGATAATAAGCATACGCACGCCCTGTGTCTTGATGATAAGAAATAGCTTCTTTTTGAACTAACCGATTAATAAGCGTCCGAATCGTCTTCGGTTTCCAATCTGTTGTTGACTCTAGTACTTTAATAATTTCATTTGCTGTTTGTGGATATTTTGACCAAAGAACTTTCATAATTTCCAATTCAGCTTCAGATATTTTAGGTAATTCTTTCATAATTTGAAATTCACCTCCAAGTATTACAACTGTAATCCGTAATTCGATATTACATTTGTAATCCTTGGTTGTCAACTATTTTCCAATTGCTAAATAAATGCTCTTGAAGCGGAAATACAATTAAACAACAGTGAAGAAAGCAATTCTCGTCTTAAACAAGCATTTAAAACACAGGTATTATGTGAATAGTAGTGAAAGTAGGGGGTTTTACAATGACTGTAAAAGACATTCTGTTGAAAGGGGGCTGCAATTTGGCCTAAAGTGATTTCGTGAAATTACTCGCATTTAATACTGTAAAATTAAGTATTTGTTTATTCGGTGGACAGTTGTATAAATTGAAACAAAACCCAAATATTCTAATAAAAAAATTGGCAGAGCATTGTTGCAATAAATATGGTATAACATTCTATATTTTAGTATAATATTCTATGTTTTTAACAAAAACAAGTTTCCTTTATTAGGATAAAGGGCTGAAGGAAGGTATTTTATTGTTATATTTAGGATTGATCATGATTGCTTGTTTATTTTTATATTTACAAAGAGCTTCATTTTCATTGGTTGCTGATTCAAAATTACGATTACCAATTAAAAGAATGGATAAGTTAATTGTGTTTGCTCCTTTTGTTACAGTAGTCGTGTTTTCTATTCTTTTTTTAACTGTACTGAAGGGACAATTAGCTGATAGAATATCGCATGCTTTAATCGTTTTTAGTCTTTGGATTTTTTTCACTTATTTCATAAAAACCTTATTTGGTTATTGGAACAATAAAAATATATTATTGGCTTCTTTAGTTGGAATCCCTTTGACACTATATTATATTTTCCAATTGACTCCGTTAGACAACTATACAAAGATCGTTTTTCTGAAAATAGGGAATGTATCATTTATCGTAGGACTAGTATTAATCGTTTTATTTTATTCGAATTATTTACATAACAGGAAGTTAGAATTGGCGGAGGATAATTAAAGAATGGGGCGATTTTAATTTATTCGCCATTAGAAAATAGAAGCGTATTCGGGAGAAATCGAATACGCTTTATTAATTATAATTAGTTTTATGTTATAGAGTTTTTATACGATAGTTAATTAGTTAGTACTAAAAATGTAATAAAACTCAAACCATATATGCCCATAAATCCGAGACTCATTTTCGATAATTTAGTGCTGATTGAAAAAGCCTTTTGTAATCCTTCTTTAAAAAGATGCACAATGAAAATAGATACTGCTAAGAAAAACGATACCATTGCAATGATTAACGCAATTTGTTCCATAAAAATGACCTCCTGTGATGATCTGTATTGTAGAATAATAAGTATATTAATCAAACCGACAAGCAATAATACATTACTCATTCGAATGCCAAAAACTTCTCGTTCTTTTATTTCGATTTTCCAAGCATCAACTATACCTCTAAGTAAATCAATCGTCATAAAGAATGTCCAATCTTTTTGTTCTAATAGATCAAATAATTCATCGCCATATCGTTTTCTCCAACTTTTTGGATAGAAATAAATTAACCACTTCATATAAGCCCAAGCCTTTTTGCGCCAAGTGTAGTTATTGCTTGGATATCTTTAATTTGGTTGCTTAAATATTCACGTCCGGCATCTGTTAGCCTGTAAGGTTTTTTGCGATCATCTGATTCAAGCACTTGAATATAGCCCGCATTTTCTAAACGTGTAATTGCTCCATATAAAGTTCCAGCACCTAACTTAATACTATAATTCTTTTCAATATCCTCCATAATTGCATAGCCATGACAATCTTTTTCTGCCAGACTAATCAAAATAAACAGTGAAGGCTCTGAAAATCTATCCTTTTTCATACAATATATCCTTTTAAAAGTTTATTACGTTTGGCGATATAACGTATAACGTAATAACAACTGTTATTTCCAATTCGTGCAATAATAAGCTATTTAAAAGAGAGAAAAGGCCTAGCCTTTTTGCCATTAACTTTTCCTTGTCAAAACACAAACATTGCTGTTTCGAGTTATAACCCTAATCATAGAAGGAACAGGTATTTAATTTTATGCAAGACTTAAGGCTTAAAGCATTACCCGAAATTATGCATAGTGGCATTAATAATACGTGATAAGGAATAGGAGTTAAAAGTTATGTTGCTCATGACTCTAACAGGAGTTTGGAAAATGAAAGATTATTTGCCAGGTCTCTAAGAATCATTGTGGAAATATAAGTAATATAAGGCCTATAATTGGAATAGGTGATTAAAAGTGAATAAACAAAATAAAAAGATAATCTATATCGGTGATAATCGCAGTCTGTATACGAAATATCAATGTACCAGTGCTCCGAGTGTCATCTTTATAGCTGGATTAGGCGATAGCTTTGAGATATGGAAAAAGGTCCAAGATCGAATATCGGATGTAACGTCAACCTTGTCCTACACAAGGGTGGGTATTGGCAGTAGTTCAGTAACAGCTGTCCCGCAAACTTGTCATGATTTGGTCGAGGAGCTTTCAGAATTGTTGCAAGAACTTGACGTAAAGAAACCATATATACTAGTAGGGCATTCTTTTGGTGGTTTAATCGCGAGATTGTCTGCCAGTCTCAATCCACTCGATATTTGCGGCATGATTTTGGTTGACGCTGCACCGGAATTTAAAGAACTTGCTTATGAACAGGTTTTACCGGAAAATCTGGTTGCAGGAAATAGAGAATATTTAGAAAACCCTTCGTTGAATAGTGAAAATATTGATAAAATGCAGAGCTATAAGCAAATTGTTGATCATTCAAGACAAACTGACCTTCCTCTCACAATTATTGCAAGAGGTTTACCTGATAGTGGAGAAGAGGGATGGCCATCTCAAAAGATATTGGAAATTGAACAAAATCTCCAAGCAGAATTCAAGAAGCTGTCAACGTCAAGCAAGTTTCGGATTGCTAGTCATAGTGGACATTATATACATCATGATGAGCCAGAGATTGTGATTGAGGAGATTATACTTATGTTAAAGGAAATCGAAAAAGCACTTAAATTGAAAAAAGATGAATGATCTTTTGAGGGCACTGAAAAAGTCTATATCTTCTCACATTGCGAGGTATTCATTTGGCACTGTGACTCTACTGTTGTTTTCCAAAGCATTCCGCTCGCTTTCCGCGGGCGAGCGCCGAGCCTCCTCCTACGCTTCACTTCGTGCGGTCGTCTGTCTCGCTTTCCCGCAGGAGTCGAGCGATGCTTCTCCAAACAACGCAATGTATCACACTATTATTTTAGTCACGCTTTCCTTTATATTAAAAGAATTAATGTGTAGGTGGTGCCCCCGATGATTTCAAATCAAGAAACCCTTAATTTAAGTCCATATATGGCGATCTACGATATTGTTGTGCCAAAAGATAATATACTTCGCCAAATCAATGAACTTGTTGATTTTTCATTCATTTTAGAAGAGTTAAAAACAAAATATTGTTTAGACAATGGACGTAAAGCCATTCCTCCAATTCGTATGTTACAAATGGCAAACCATATACCTACATAAAATTTAAAACACGTTAACTTTCATTAGAGGAAGTTGACGGTCAGGAAACACAGTAGATGGAGTAGAGCCAATATTCTTCGCTCCCATTTTTAAATAAAAACCTTCCGCGTTAGGTTCACTATCAAGAGTAAACTCGCTTATTCCTAACTCCTTCGCTTTATTTAATAAATGGTCCCATATCATTCTTCCTAATCCTTTACCGATATAATCAGGATCTATAAATAATGCATCCAATTTCAATTCATTTATAGTAAAGCTATAAAATGCTACTATCTTGTTGTCACTCTCCATTACGTAAACGGGATTTTTTTCTATGTACTCTTTTGTTACAGTTAAATCATCTTTACATTGTTGTAGAAAATCTTCTGTATATCCCCAATAGGCTTTTGACTTATAAGCTAAATTGCTTAATAGATAACAATCTTGAATTTTTGCAGTTCTAATCAACATTATAATTCCTCCAATAAATCATTTTTATGAAAACATTGAACTTAGACTCCGTTTTATTCATTTATTACCATAATATTAAAGTTGGAAATATTGAAAGTAAAGCGACTTATGGGCATCTACGGAGCATCGGGAAATGGCAAATTAATAATATGCGTAGATGCGCGAAGTGAAAATTCGAAGGAAAATGTGCAATAAAAAAGCCAATTAAAATCTTCTAATCAGCTTCTGTTTTTTAGTTTTTTTCCTGTTTCAATACCCGCACCAAAAACTACTGATACCATACAAATGAAATAGAGTATTTGTTGGAAGCTATCTGCCGTCCAATATCCAAAAAAATTCATGAATACAAGGATGACAAATAATATTGCAGAAACAATGAGAGAATAAAAGCTAAAATTATGAGACATTTTAAATCCTCCAATATATGTTAATTAATCTACGATTTCAGGTTAACATAAATTAGGCGTTAAAACCAAATTATTACTGCACAATTTGAGGGAAAAGGTGTGCTTGATTTTTGTGGAACAATAGAGATATACCGTCATTAATCTGGGAGTATCACATTAAATCTTTATTTAAAAAAATACAGCGCATTAGTAAGAATGGTTGTAAGATATTTACAGGTAGGTGTTTAGATTGAAAAGATTAGGTCTTAGCGACATTTGTATAGGTTGTGGTGCAAACGCGACTGACCATGACTGCGATTGGGTTACTTGTTTTAGTTGTGGTTATTCAGATAGCGGGGTTAGAGAAGATAGTCACATATCATTATTATCATTGTGATTTTGAATCTGATCAAAGTAGAAGAATGTGTGAATCGTTTTAGAGGATTATGTGTCATAACAAGTTTAAGGAGGAATTAGAAAATGGGATTAGATATTACTGCTTACAGAAAATTGGTAGTTGTAGAAAACCCTGAATTAGATGAAGATGGCGAAGTACTAGATTGGGATAACCAATGGAAACCTGGTGAAAGTATGGAATGGTCTGAAGAAAATTTCCCTGGTCGTGGTGAGGGTGTTAATCCACAAACAGTTTATACATGGGAAGAAGGTATTGAATTTTGTGCAGGTAGTTATAGAGGATATAACTGGTGGCGAGCAAAATTAGAGGAATTTTCTGATGGTAATGACTTCCAAGAATTAATAAATTTTGCCGACAACGAAGGAGTTATAGGCCCAATAGTTTCTAAGAAACTTGCAAAGGATTTTGCGAAAAATAAAGTAAAAGCAGAGGATTTTGCAAAGTCCCTAGATAATGGAGGTTGGTGGATAGGTCAGTACGAACTATGGCAAGATGCGTTCGAAATGGCTGCAGATAATGGAGCAGTAGAATTCCATTGATGAATATTTTGAAGAAAGAAACTATAAAAAGGGTCACTTGGGATGGAGTGACCCTTAGTAACAAGCTTCGGAGGTGTAAGGCTAAATTAGCTTTACATTACTATTAATATGTCGTGATAGTTTTTTTGTATAGTTCATAGCCTGAGAAATAGATTTTTTAAAAAACACTAATTCGATTTGGAGCACATGTGTATGCACACAGGGGCTCGAATTTGATTAGATTTTGTTCCAAATAACCATAAATTGTGCTGCTTCAGACTCAAGTGCAATTAGATGATCTTCAGTAGAGGGTTCATCTGAAATTAACCTACCTTTTTGAACGTTTAAAATTGCTGGTTTTATATCAGGAGAATGATCAATGGTGAAATCAGATTGTTTTAATAGTGTTAAAGATGAGCGGCATTTATTTTTATCAATTCGTTCGTCCTTCCCTTTGAAATATAACTTGATTAAGTGTGGAACACCATCAATCATTAATCCAAGTTCTGGTGATGAACGGACAGTTAAATAATCGCTATACCAATTGGATTTGCCAGGGTCAAACCATTCAATTTCTTTATTTTTTATAAATTTTAAATGTGCTTTGGCTGCTTCCAAGTAATTCTTTTGTTTAGCTTGAGAAACTTTGTTAGCAAGAGAAATTAGGTAATCGTTACTAAATTCCTTCTCATGAAATTTTCGGATACCATCCCGTAAAGGTTTCCAGTAATCAAAAGCAGGATTGTAATCATCTTGATATTTTATTTGTCTAACCATTGAAGTCTTACCAGTAACGCCTTTGAAAGTAAAGTCTGTAAATTGCGTTAGACCGATAGATACTTTTTTTGAAGACACTAATAACAACTCCTTTATTTGTAAATATTCCACGAAATACCTTAGATAATTTTCAGGAGGTTGTAACATGAATAAATCAACGGTCGTGTATTAACGACTAACAAGCATCGTAAGGCAATCTACGAAGCTATCGGAGCAAGGGAAAACAAATGTGTTTTTGGAAAATTACAATGTAAACAGCATATGATATTATTCAAATTTTAGAAGCACTACAAATAAGTCAGTAAATTGATTTCATAGAAGTGGATAGGATCATTAATGGACTGCAACAATTAGAGGTGCCAAATGTTCAAAAAAGTTATCGTTGCATGAATGCTTGGTATTAGTGGATAAGTGATGGTTCAGAAGCTGAAACGGTTAGTGAATTATCTTTATACGCCAGAGGATGGCCGAGATCAGAAACATATAGAATTTTGTGTAATATGGGAGTTACTCATTATAGTCATTAGTGTATCAGTAAATATTGCATGCTGATAATTAAAAAGCTGCCTAACAGTTATCTGTTAAACAGCACATGGATATTGTAAATATAAAACAAAAAACAGGAAAAATCAACAAATTTTTTAAGAGGGTGTTGTCATTGAAAAAATGTTTATCATCCTTTTTATAGTTGTTTTAGGTGGATCCAGTACTAATAAAGATTTGTTAAATACGGAGTTACAAGAGCCTTTTAATACAAAGGCTGTTTTCGTAAAGATTGTTGCTATTCAACTAACGGTGCAGTTTAGTGAAAGGATAGATTGGAGGAAGAGTAATGACAAAAAATAAATTAAAAGGTTTAGTTTCTTTAGGTTCTGTAATAACTGCAATTGGTTTTATTTTGTTATTTTTCAGTGTTGATATTGGATTATCACTTGCTGAATATCGGATAGTTACACAAGGTGGGATGGACACTTCGCAATACCTAATTGTAATTGAAGGTTATACAAATAATTTCTTAGCTGCTGGAAGTATCCTTTTTGGGATTGGTATCTCCACCATCATTTTTGCTTATTACAAGATACTTAATATTAACGAATAGAAGTAATAAATATTGTTTTTCTTATTCAAGTAACAGGTGGTTTCGTATTATAAGGTTAACCAGTTTTTACTGGTTGACCTTTTTTTAATAGAATGGATTATATCAGTAGCCAGAGTAGAACGTACGGGTGCGTGGGACAATGATCCCGTTAACTAAACTGTCCAGTTTAAGAAAAATTTACGAAAGCTCAAAACATAAAGACCGGATTAATCTACAAAATGTGTAGGTTAAACTTGGTCTTTTTGTTTTAATATCAACAATCTATACGAAAACAGCCAATACAAAAAATACTACAGCTATAGATTTGAATGAAATAATAAAATTTGATTGGGAAAAAGCATATCTCTTTTCGCCATATACCCCGAGGGATAGTCTTAACAAGATGATAGGTTTGGAATTTAATGATAGTAGAATAGACACGAGTGATGATATTTATTTAATAGTTTTTATCAACAAGGAGAAGGTCGTTCATTACTCTGAAATTGATAGGTAACAGTTAGAGTTTTCTGTCGCTAATGGTTCCTATCTTACTCCAGAGAACTCTTTGATAACAATTACACGGCCATAATTCATAATAATATTATGACAATGGAAAAGAGCGTAGGGGATATACTTTTAAGTTCATTATGGGAAAAAACTATAAAAAGGGTCACTTGGGATAGGAGTGACCCTTAGTAACAAGCTTCGGAGGTGTAAGGCTAAATTAGCTTTACATTACTATTAATATGTCGTAATAGCTTTATTTGTATAGTTCATAGCCTGAGAAATAGTATTAAAAATAAAAAGTTGTAGCGTGGTATGAGCAATTAGTAAGCATATGAAGCTTTCCAGTACAACATATTTAGAGACAGAAACAAATTTGAATCAGATGGGGAAGTAGTCGAAAGGCTGCTTCTTTTTAGTTTTTCAAAAAGGTTGGATACTTCAACTAACGATGAAATTCAGTTTAGTTAGGAGGAATTTGTTGGAAGTATAAAGAAGTAATAAAGAAAAATAAATTCTTTGTGGAAGGGGATAATTTGAAAGTGATAGACAAAATGGAGATGTTTGATTTTGCAACTTTAGAAATGAATGATGAACAAAAAGAATTTGCCTCTGCTTTAACATTAATTACAGAAGGAAAAGAATGTTTGGCTGCAGAAATTTTAAAGAATCTGTATTGTGAGCCTCATGATTTTTCATTGCGAAGTAGTTGTGCCAAGATTTTATTTGAGCTTTATTTTACTAAATCTGAATGGAAACAATTAGAGATGCTCGGCCTTCTTGATGATCAAAGCATTGATCAAAGCAATCGTTTAATTGCGAAAGCTTGTAGCAAGTCTGAACAAACAACGTTCTCCTTCTTAAACGATGAAATACGTATTCCAATGAAACTAAGTATTTCTGGCTCTCCAACGGTTGATGTAATGATTAATGGAAATAAAAAAAGCTTTTGGTTAGATACTGGAGCAGGGATGACGGTCATCTCAAATGCTTTAGTGAGTGACTGTAATATTAACATTGTGAAAGATGAAGAATTGGAGGTTGGAAATTCAACAAGCCAAAATTTTAGTGCCGATTTGGCCATCATCGATACAATTGGCATACAGGGGCTAACAATTCTTAATCAGCCTACATTGGTGTTAGCGAATGATTTATTAATGATTCAAAACCCTAAAACAGAAGAAATAATGCAGGTAGACGGTATCATTGGATGGGATATCATACAACATATTTTTCTGGAAATCGACTATGGCCGAAAACAGGTAATAATTCAGAAACCGCAACAAAAAGATGGTGTGGAGAACAACCTTTTCTTCTGTGGGTATCCGATTTTGAAAGTGAAAGGTCAGAATCAAGTCCCGTTGTATTTCGGTTTAGACACCGGTGCGAATAAGAGCCATTTTGGACAACCGCTCCTATCGAAAATCGAGAATCTTAAAATAGCAAGAAGAAAGGTACATTCAGGAGGCTTCGGTGATGTAAAAGAAAGAGAATTAGACAGCATAGAAAGTTTAACTGTTAATCTGAATGAGAATCAGTCGATCAGCTTACACAACGTGAGAGAGATGTTGACAGATCTTGCTACTTTTTTCAAGCTAGACGGTGTTTTTGGTAGTGATATTGCTAAGGATGGGCGTATGGTGATTGATTATATGAATAGAAAGTTTGAACTTGTGTTTATCTAATGATGCTGCCAAGAGTCAAGCAATTATTATTATGTATTTAATCTTGGTATAAGGTTTTATTATCATAACTTTATAGGAGGTAATAGTTCATGCCCTTATTCAAATACGGAGTGCTAAAAGGTAAGGTTGTTGACGTGAGACCTGTGGATTCATATGATAAGACGCCCCATTACGAAGTGCATATTCGAGCAACAAAGAATGATCAAAGTGAGGAAGATTATAGGATTGCGATCAATGTTGCCTCTAAGGTAAAGCCTTCAGAAGTCCTATATTTTGTTAGTGAAGATTTTAACTCTAAACAAATAACAATTATTCCAAATTACGAAGAAGGATTTACAGAAGTTACTAATGAAAATCGCGAAATTGCATTAGATTATATTCGTGGTGGCTTATTTGATCCCTCAAAAATGATTCCTCTCCCTGCAACAAAAAATGGACCAGACAATGACTTAAATGAGAAAGTTAATAAATATATGCAAGAGGCAATGACTAAAAAAGCTACAGTTTATGCTTACGGAGAAAAATTTAAAACTGAAAATGAAAGAGATAAATATTTCGGGTTTTCTCCAGGCAGAGGCATTCATGATATTCATATGAATCAAGGAAATAGTAGGGATTTTAGAACAGACGACGGGATCTGGCAAGATGGTGGTGTACTCATTCATTTTGAGGAAGAGAATAGATGGGTTGGTATATTCCTAGCTTTCCAATCGCAGTCTTGGTGTACAGATGACTATGGACATGCAACTAAGCCAGTTAGTGTATGTAACCATAAGAATAGAAAATCGACACTAGAAATCTACAGAACATAAAAGTGCATGAGAAGGGGCTATTAAAGAAGGTGGGAAAAGCACAAATCCTACTGGTGCACTTACCATAAACAAATGGCAACAATGCTTAGAAGGTCAGTATGTAGCTAAATAAAGAACTTAGACCAAGATTGCTTAATGGCTATCTTGGTTTATTTTGTGTTCTGTATTTTTATTGCTAGTGAAATTATTCACAAGTATTACAATTAAATTAACTAAGCCTTTTAATATAGTGCTTAAAATACCAGGTTTCATCAATTGATACAACGTTAAACTGGAGCCAAATATTATTACTACACTCAAAAGGGTCTTTATTCATGTTTTCATTTAATACCTCTTTTATACTTTTATAGGTATATATTTAGTGGAGTCAAATGATAAAGTAAAAGTTAAATTTTTTGAAATGGTAGAAAAGGGGATTGGATGTAAAATATGCTTGACACCTAATTTATCTTATTTTATTATCAAGGTGTAAAGAATGTTTTACACCTTATTAAATCTAAAGGTGGCATAGTAATGGAAAATAGAATCAGGGAATACCGAGAAAAGAATGGTTATTCACAAGGTAAATTGGGGGATTTATGTAAAGTAACAAGACAAACAATCAATGCCATTGAAAATAATAAGTATGATCCAAGTTTAGAATTGGCATTTAATTTGTCTTATGTTTTAGGTATTTCTATTGAAAAATTATTTATATTTAAATATGAAAGGAATGAGAAAAAGTGATAACTGTAAAAAAAATCAGTTTAATCTGTTCTTTAATTCTTATTACTGCAACTGGATGCTATGGGATATATGAATGGTTTACAAAAGAAATAATTAATGCTACTACATTATTCTTTGTCTTCCTAGGTGTTGGTTTTTTATTCCAATCCCTTACCTGGGGTGAAATGGATGGAAAGTACGAAAGAGAAAAAGATGAATTAGAGAAACATATAACTCTTTTAAGTTCAAAAATTAGTTATTATCTATTACTTATATTAATGATAATCGTCTTAGTTGTCTCGGAAAAGGTAATTGCAATGAATGATATAAAGAATATTCCTCTTGTTATTGTAATTGGATTAGCTTTGATAACTATGCCAATCACTGAATTCGTAGTTTCGAAAAAATACCGTTAAAAATGTGGCTATATATAAATTAATTCGTGTATTAATTGAGAGGGCTTTATTTAAATAATCAAAATCAAGGCCAATCCATTATGAGTATTCTATTTTCTCCCTTTTTATATATTCGTTTTTATATTTTATTTGCTTTTTATCAAAATAGGTCAGATGTTGCTAGATGGCGTATTAATAAAGTATATTTACAGGTATGGATGCAGATCAATATTTATAGGCGTACATTATTACAAATGTCAACTAATCTATGTACAAAAACGCTCACTTAATTGTGTATAAAATTACTCACCTTCTGGAGCTAGGTGGTTCTTCAAACGATATGA
>NZ_JBGCCF010000012.1:0-145210 GCF_041262385.1 Lysinibacillus sp. RC46
GTACACAGGACATGGCAACACCATCTGTGGAGAGCTTTGTAACGCTTCTCTTAAGTACATAAGAACCCCACTGCTTTAGCTGTGGGAGTAGTCAGAAACCCTTGATACCTTTATTGAATTGTTGCCTCATATCGTTGAATTATCCGAACTAACATAGAAAATCACTGGTAGACAAAAGCTTGATATATCAGTATTTAATTGTCTACAAACTTTTAGCCAGTTAAATTGGTCGTTTGTTTAGCAATAAAGATCCCTCCATCTTAGAGCGGTCTTTTTCACTAATTCTAAGTAACTTTAAACATACTTTTTTGTTTGTTACCCTCCTATTTACACCTGTAACTATGTACAAATGCTCGGCATATAATAAAAAAACTATTTTTAGAGGGCTGGACTGGAGAACCAAAAAATACTGTTTATTTGTTAATAAATAAATATGGTTTACCAAATGAAGCAAGTTCTAGAAGAATCATCTGGTATAACAATGGTCCTTGGAAACGTACGATTGTTCATCTTGATATAGTACCTCATAACACTCCTACTCCCCATCTTGATTATTTGGAACAAACAATAGATTATAAAGTGCCTGTTCATTTTTTTGATAATTTAGCACGGTTTGATGGTAGCTTATATCCGGACCGAACGGCTGGTGAAGCTACGGCAAAATGCGATCAAGAAGCAGCGAATTTTATGGCTTTAAACTTAATGAACGACATCGTTACCGGAAAGCGGTCCGTAGAAGACGCTCGTCATGCTGCAACCGAAATCGAAAAAGCTTTCCGATTAAAAGGTCAATTTTCACCATATACCACAGGATTTCTATTCTCCAAACAATTTAATACCGCTGATCCCGATGTAAGCTCTTTTTAAGCAAGCCTAACAGCCGGGTGTTTACGTTATTACATTCCTATTGTTTACCTAGACTACCACTTCAATTCAGATTATTTTTATCTTTAAGCACAGCACATTATAGATTTTTTAGAAGCATCTTCAGAATTTTATATAATTCCGCTTTATTTTAAATAATTAAGACCACCCAGGTAGTGACCCCTTAAAGTTATAGTTTATTTAGGTAAGCTCAAGACATCGACAAACAACCGTATAATAAGCCCCCTTATCAAATAAATAAGAGGGCTTTATATAATGCATAGTCCTTCACCTATCTCCAACAGACTTTAATAAATTTACTGGAAAATAGCTAACTTTCGAATCCGATTCATTCTTTACATAAAGATCAGTTCCTAACGATGAAAAAGCACTTTCCTTTGAATACATTCTGTTATCATCAGCTAGAACGTATCCTTCTATTAGACTAAGTTACACTCGTGTATCCTCTGTTAGCTCAGAACGCAAGTACAATTTCTCTTTTTAAGGTTTGATTCCTAGTTCCTTACTTGCCATTCACTGGTTTCAGTAGATTTGCTGGAATGTAATTGAAATAATATTTATCGAGACCCACCTCTACAAAACCATCGATCTCAATCCCTGATAACTGGAAGATAGTTCCCTTCACCATTTTTGTATGACTAGGAGCCCCCTTCATCGGAGCACTTAAAAGTTCTGTATCTTCTGTTAATACATAAGAACCTTTATTTATCTTTTCGAAAATACGAACATCAGTACCATCAATAATGGCTGTTTTAATTACAGGCCCTCCTTCAATATCTCCAGCACAATAATGGTAATTTAATTTGCCTTTCTCCATAGAAACTAAACTTGATTTTGGACCAGTACAAACCTCATCTCGTTTTCCGACTATTAAAGGTTGACCATATGCGATGTCTTGATATTGGTAAGGAATTTTCACACCCTGATGATTAATCATGACGTAGACTGGATTGTTATAGAAAGATGTACGAATATCGATTGGTACTTCGTTGAACACTACCAAATCAGTCGCTTGTACGCGATATTGCCCCATCTGGTAGAATGTTTTGCCATCATACTTTTCAATATCATACGTTCTAAGGAAGTTATTTCGCTTAACCACTAGCGAATCAAACGTACCATCTGGATTTTTCTTATATACCTTGATGTCTTTTTTAAAGGTCATTTTTCCTGTTTGCACTTTTACAACTTCTGCTCCATCATACATCACTTTCGCTTCTGATTTTGTTGGATATGTTACTGCTAATACTAATGTGGCTAGTAACATAATAAAAAGCTTTTTCACTATTCTCCCCCTACTCAGCTTTATTTTAGAAAACATAATTTCTTAGTATTATATACTAATAATCCATTATTCTGCTAATAAAAATATAATGATGTAAAATATCCAACAAAAGTAGAGTGTTTTTCTATTAAAAATTTCACCCATCTACCATTCTACTCAATACTCTAAATTTTATGGTCTACTACTTATTGGTTGTGGAAGGCCATCATGCTCATTTAACCAATTATAGAAATGCACAGGACGTTCACTATATTATCTAACAAAAAACACCCGCCAAGGAGTGATCTTTTCACCCATTCTCCATTTTATTTTTTAAAACAACGAACTTTTTTATATGGTAAATCGTCCAATTATTAGTAAAAACTAATTTTAAAAATACAAGGAGAAATACAAATGAAAAATACGATTAAAAAAACTTGGATGATTGCTTCAGCACTTACAATAGGAATGGCTGTTCTGACACCACTTCAAGCAGGAGCTGCATCTGTAGAAACTAATAGTAGTATTAATGTTCAACTTGAACAAAAAATTACAGGAACTATTAAAAACATCTACGATAATGGAATGAAACTCAAAGGAAAAGATGGTAAAAATTATTTTATCAGTTTCCACAAATTTTCTGATGAACAAATAGAAAAAATGAAATTAGTAGAAGGACAAGAGGTCTCTATAGAAGGTTATACTGCTGAGAGTTTTTCCGACTTCTTCACGTTTGAAGTATTTAAAAAAGGCATACCTGAAGAGATAACAAAAGAAGATCTAACAAAATTAGAAAAATTGTTTAATGAAATGAAACACGTACAAAATGAAATTAAAAAAGGAGTGGAAAAACTAACAGATGAAGAGATAGAAAAGAAACGTGAGGAACTACAAAAAATTCACGAAGAAATGCATCAAATCACAAAGCCGTATATATTAGCTAATTGGCAACCTCAGTCATTTGAAGAATATATGGAAGACTACGGATTTAATAGGAAAAATATTATTATTAAAGAAAACGATAACGTACAGCTCAAAGCTATTTATGAAGAATGGATAAAGCTTAAAAAAAGTGGTGATGAGGAAAAAGCTAACAAAAAATATGAAGAGTTTTATAAAATCCTTGAACCTTATTTTGATGCGCTAAATGCACCAGAAACATTTGAAGAATTTATGGATAGCTTAAAGAAAGTCACGGAATTTTTTGATATCCCCGCTGAAACTTTAGCCAAACTAAAAACTCTTCATGGGGATTTACAAAAAGCATTAGAAGAAAAAAATGATGAGTTGTATGATAAGTTACACGAAGAATTCAATGAACTCCTTAATCAGTTCGAAAAGCCTCAAACATTTGAAGAATTCATGGCTAACTTTGAATTCAAAGTTAGTGAAGCAGATAGCAAGAAATTAAAACAACTTTATGAAGAATACGAAGCACTTGATAAAAAGAGAGAACAAGAAAAAAGCGAAGAAACATGGGAAGCTTTTTACAATATTTTAGCCCCATATATTAAAGCAAATGAAGAAATTCTTATCTCTGCTTCTAAAATAACGATAAACGGCCAAGACTATCTTTCACAACATTAACCAGTAAAAATTCGGGGTTATCCTAAAAATTATTAAACAATGTTTTAGGGATTAACCCCTTTCTTATCTCCGGACAATATACCCTATTACACGAGGCACTATTACGGCGTTCTTCTTATCAACAGTTTTATTAACATCTTTGGAAGGTGTTTTAATTGGTTGTTTTATAAAATCATACATATTCATTTGTTTTTGTTCTTCCATATCTTATATTCCCCTCTCTACTATTTCAGTCAATTTTCTAAGTTTGGTCTGCTATTTATTTGTGTACGATCATCACGTTTATTAAGCCAGTTATAAAACGGTACTGGTAGTTCTCTACTCACTGTTTCTTCTCTTCTATATATGATGATTTATTCGATTTATTACTCAAACGCTCTACAGCTTTACTATATGCCCATACAAATACAGCTCTTAATGTGCTTGTAACTGTTAGTACACCATCTTTTATATCAATTGTGATTTTGAATAGTCAGTTTAGAGAAAATAACTTTTGAACAATTTACTGAACGTTGGATGAACATGTATGTTACCATTTCTCTTCCAACTATAACTTTGCTATGTTATGATACTTTACAGATAAAATTTTCCATTTAAAAGAACAGAAATATGGTTAAATGTAGGTGGAAACATGAATTATATAAAATCTTTACGCCAATATGTTGGAACAAGTCCTATTATTGCACCAGGATCAGCAATCATTGTTTTAAACGGAAAGAATGAAATACTATTGCAATTACGTTCAGATACAGATGATTGGGGGCTTCCAGGCGGCGGAATGGAAATAGGAGATAGTTTTGAAGAAACTGCACAAAAGGAGTTGTATGAGGAAACAGGATTAATTGCACAAGAATTGAAATTGGTTGGATTAGCTTCAGGGAAAGAGTTATATTACAAATTTCCACATGGGGATGAAATTTATAACGCGACGGCAATTTTTAAAGCAACTGCGGTTAAAGGCATTATTAAGCAAAATGAGGAGAGTAAAGATTTAAAATATTTCCCTTTAGAAAAGCTTCCAAATTTAAATTATACAACATTAAAATTACTAGAAAAGGTTGGTTATATTTCAACTGATTAGATACGGCGGGCAACATTTCGTTATCCAAAACAAAAAGCTAACCATCAATCTGTGCTTGTGCATAAAATTACACACAAGCCCTTTTGTTATGCTTCCTCAACCACTTTTAAGCCCTCCTTCATCACTCTGATGACCAACAGATTCAAGTAAGTGTACTTTTAGAAGATTCTGTATTAAATTAAAAAGCCCATTAGGCTCTGAGTTATTCAGTCACCTAACAGGCAATTTATTTATAACTTTAAATGTTAGTCCCTTTGAAATTTATTCCAAACTTCAAACCCTTGAAAAGACTACTCTTGAATAGCAGCTTCAAGTGCAACAACGATCATATCGTTGAATGTAGTTTGACGTTCTTCTGATGTTGTTACTTCACCAGTTAGAATGTGGTCACTTACTGTTAGGATAGAAAGTGCTTTACGGCCGTGTTTTGCAGCTAATGTGTAAAGTGCTGCTGATTCCATTTCTACAGCAAGGACGCCATATTGAGCTAATTTTTCGTTTTGATTTTCATCAGAATAGAACATATCCGCTGTAAAGATATTACCCACTTGTAAGTTTAAACCAGCTTCTTTACCTGCATTGTATGCTTTTAATAGTAAATCAAAGTCTGAAATCGGTGCGAAGTCGATAGCTCCGTTCCAAATGATTTGGTTCATACGTGTATCAGATGTTGCTGCTTGCGCTAAAATTACGTCACGAACTTTTACATCTTTTTGAATTGCACCACAAGTACCTACGCGGATTAATTTTTGTACATCATATTCTTGCATTAATTCTGTAGCGTAAATCGAGATTGAAGGCACACCCATACCAGTACCTTGTACAGAAATACGTTTACCTTTATACGTACCTGTATAACCAAACATATTACGAACTTCGTTATAACAAGTAACATCTTCTAAAAACGTTTCAGCAATATACTTTGCACGTAATGGATCTCCTGGAAGTAAAATTGTGTCAGCGATTTCGCCTTTTTTTGCATTAATATGAATACTCATACTGCAATCCCTCTTTTCTGTCAGTTATCACTATAAATAATACTGTGTTTCTCATATTTTCGCAACGCTAGACGTCTAGCAACTTAAATTAAATTATATTATTTTAACTTATATTATGCATGATCTACGTATAATGCCCACAACTCGTCAAATACTTCTGTTTTTAAGTTGTCAGTGGCGTAGGATTCAATGTACGAAGAAAGCTCATCAAATTCTGAGCTCTGCTTCGGAAAATTATGCTCATTAAACACTTCCTCTGCAAATCGCACCTTCGGATCTGACCAATCTCCACCTCTAAATGTCAGTACATATAAATAAAAGCTCTTTTTCATACTAGAAATCCCCTCTTTACTCTTCTGCTTTCCGCTAGTTTATCAAAAAATATCTTCTTCGTCACAAAAATATCTATTAAGCATTTTCTCCTATTCACACTAACAGTACTATTCTCTCAAAATCTTTGGACTTTCGTCACAGAAAAATAATATGTATTTTTTATCTGAAAAATGAAAATTTTTAGAAAAAAGGATAGAAATACCTAGTAAAATAAGGTAAAATTTAAACCAAATATTCAAAAATAGGAAGGTGATGGCGATGAAAAACTCTCATAAATCCAGGATTTCCGTACAGAAACGCCCGTCTCTCTTTAAAACTAGCTTTTTAAAAAAGAAAGTAAGTAATTTGGAAGAAGATAGTCGTAATCTCCCTCCCACTAAAGAAAAACGACAACGTTTTTACCATTTAATACGAGGCAAAGTCCTTATTATTTTTTCTCTCCTTATTGTTATAAATGGCACAATGGGTTTATTATCGTATATCAATATTCAGAATCTGCAAAGACAAATGAAGGACTTTACTGAGAAGAACGTCCAGGAACAATTAACTGTCAACCAACTTGCTTATGAAATTTCGAGGCTCACCAATTTAGAACAAGCTTATTTAATTACCGGGGACGGGAATTATGCTACTTCTTATAAAATGAAAATTGATACGATCGATAAAAAAATGAAAGCCTTAGAAGAGCAGTTTACAGCAAGAGAGTTAGAGTTAAGTCATATACAGGCGATTGATCAATATTACGAAAATTACCTTGAATATTCTAAAAAGGTCATGACAATGCGTGATGAACTTGGTCTTGAACAAGCTCGTAAACTTATGATGGGCGGTACTGGAGAAACGATGAAGAATTATATTGATAAAAATATCGAATCCATTAATGCGGTTATGGATGATGCTAATAAAGCAAAATTAGATAAGCTTAATAAGCAAGTTACACTATCTATTACTTCTTTCTTCTTCATTTCAATACTTGGATTTATTGCAATTATTATTTTTGGTTATATGTTATTTAAATCATTAAGAAACAATACACAGGCCATTAACCATTCCATTCTCGATATTGCACAGGCTGGTGGCGATTTAACAAGGCGTGTTAAAGTTCGTAATCATGACGAATTCTCAACTATTGCTGCTTCAACCAATACTCTTATTGAATCGATATCTAATTTGATTAAACGTGTCAGTAATCTGGCGGACCATGTTTCAAGCAGTAGCCAAGAGCTAATGTCTTTAGCCGATGAAAATGCCCGCACTATACAGAATATTGCTGATGCTACAGCTGATATCGCAAGTGATAGTGAGAATACCATTTTTAGTATGACTAGCGCACAACAAAAAATGAGTGATCTTGAGCATTCTGTGCACCATTTAAATGAGCAAGCAAATGCTGTTCAGCGTGCATCCTTAGCTATGCAGCAAGCCGCTGATGAAGGTAGTCGCTCCGTTCAACAATCTTCATTAGTCATGCAAGCTATAGAAGAAACGATGGCCACAACGACTACCACAGTCGAAGCACTCGGTCGAAAATCCGCCGACATAACATCAATTATCGGGACGATTACTGCTATTTCTGAGCAAACGAATTTACTCGCCTTAAATGCAGCGATTGAGGCAGCACGCGCCGGTGAGCACGGACGAGGCTTTGCGGTTGTCGCTGATGAAGTTCGAAAGCTAGCCGTGCAATCACAAAATGCCGCAAAAGAAGTAACATCCATTGTAACGTCCATTCAAGACGAAGTAACATCCATCATCTCTCAAAACCACGAGGGTGTATCTTCCGTTATTCGCGGCGTTGAAGTAACGAATGAAACAAATCAATCTTTAGCCAATATTTTGACGCACACTCAAGAAACGACGACAATTATCGCGACTATGGTAGAGAAAATTGCCTTAACACTTGATTATAGCAATGCTGTAGCGAATGATTTTGTCCATGTGAATGCCTATGCAGAACAATCAGCTGCCAACACAGTCACTTCTGCCGCTGCAGCCACTCAAGGATCTGCTTCCATGCAGGAAATCAATGCCTCTGCCACAGAGCTTGCTCAACAAGCAGATAGTCTGCGTAATCTTGTTAGTGAATTTAAAGTTTAAAATATCTCAGAATCGCTATTATTATAGTTTTAAAAAATCGTTTGAAAGATGTTCATTTTTAATGAAGCAGATACATGATCTAGCGCCGAATATTAATGGAGATCGTAGTGTCTAAAAACAGTAGGTTAAAATTTGGAGAGGACAATGTTAACGAATTTAAATCCTTACTTAAAAGAATTAATGGTGTATATTCCTGAAGGAGAAATTCGCCTACGAGATTTTCGAAACGAACAAAAATGGATTAGTTCAAACTATAAATTTGGAATGCCGGGGAAAAGGAAAAATTTAAAGGAAGTTAATTGGAACGTTGAGATACAGCCATTAACATATACGTTGAAGAGACATTTGGCCATTACAGAATAATCCGAGGCGGTAGTTGGGCTGAAGAAGAACGTGGTTGTGGAGCTACCTGTCGCCGTAAGAGTATGCCTGATTTCTTTTTTGATGATATCGGATTTAGAATTGCTCGTTCCATCATTTAATAGCTCTAAACAATTATGACGTTCTATCCGGCGATTCGACGGGCTCTCCGTCGCTTTGTCGGTTCTAACGGCGATTCGATGGCTTTTTCCGTCACTTCGAAGGGGCTTTCCGTCGCTTGATTGCTCTTCCGTCGTTCCGATGACTCTTTCCGTCGCTTCGACGTTTCTTTCCGTCGTTTCAATGACTCTTTCCGTCGCTTGATTAGTCTTCCGTCGTTCCGATGACTCCTTCCGTCGCTTCGACGTTTCTTTCCGTCACTTCGATGGCTATTTCCGTCGCTTGATTGTTCTTCCGTCGTTCCGATGACTCTTTCCGTCGCTTCGATGGCTCTTTCCGTCTCTTCGACGTTTCTTTCTGTCTCTTCGATGGTTCTTTCCGTCGCTACCGATTCAAAAACATTTTAAAACCATAAAAAACTCCTAGCACGATCTATCCTGCTAGGAGTTGCTGTTATTTAAATAATGAAAGATACTCTGCGTAGCCTTCTTTTTCTAAATCTTCTTTTGGTACAAAGCGGAGTGCTGCGGAGTTAATACAATAGCGTAAGCCTCCAAGTTCACTTGGTCCATCTGGGAAGACATGTCCTAAGTGGGAATCAGCTTCTTTGCTACGAACCTCTACGCGACGCATCCCATGAGATGTATCGAAATGCTCTGCTACTTCTTCCTTTTCAATTGGCTTTGCAAATGCTGGCCAACCACAGCCTGAATCGAATTTATCTAATGAGCTAAATAACGGCTTCCCTGAAACGATATCTACATAAATACCCTCTTCAAAGTGCTTATCAAATTCATTGCGGAACGGTGGCTCTGTTCCATTTTCCTGTGTCACATAATATTGCATGTCCGTTAACTCTTTTAAACGTTGTTCTTTATTCATTTTTCAGCCCCCAGTTTGTCTCCTGAAATGCTTTACGACCAGACCCGACAGCATAGCGCTCGTAGTGCATTGGATTTTTCTTATAATAATATTGATGATAGTCTTCAGCTGGATAAAACGAACTTGCCGGTAAAATTTTCACTGCAATTGGCTTATCGAATTTACCAGATGCCTGTAAATCTGCCTTAGCACGTTCAGCTAAATCACGCTGCTCATCATTGTGGTAAAAAATCGCCGTTGTGTAGGACTCCCCACGATCATAAAATTGTCCTCCAGCATCTGTTGGATCAATTAGTGTCCAAAATGTCGCGAGTAATTGCTCGTAAGAATATAACTCATCAACAAACGTTATTTGAACCGCTTCAACATGCCCTGTCGTTTCAGAGCATACTTGTTCATATGTTGGATTGACAACATGTCCACCCGTATAGCCGGAAATTACCGATTCAATGCCAGGTGTTTCGTCAAAGGGCTTGACCATACACCAAAAACAACCACCTGCAAACGTTGCAAATTGCTTTGCCATTTATCTCACTCCTTATTCACCAGGTACAATAATTTCCAGTAGAATCTTATCCTTTGGTAAGTCTAATTCCTTTGCTTTAATACGAGATCCAGAAGCAATGTTAATGCGCGATAAATCAATATAGATTTCTGCCTTATTAGGATCGATTGAAATCCAAGAAGGGAATTCCACCGTGTCTCGCATCATTTTCATCGTTGTCTCAGGTGGAATATTTAACAGCCCCACATTCATTCCTGTCTGTTTTAAAATGATATTCCCTTTCTCATCCACTATCGGATCAAAGTTCATTGAAATAGGAATTTCAGTGTAGAACACCTTTAATGTACTTTTTAATTGAATATCATCACCAATCGTAAAGTCCAACGGTAATGGTGACCCCGCATCTTTTAAATACTTCTTCGATATAGATTCTAATTCCTTCGTTGTTGTTTGGACAACGAGTACATTTCCTTTTACTTCACTTTCACCTTTTGAACTCTCTGCTAAATTTACTCCGTCTACTGGTCTAGTTGCTAAAAAAACGACGAGGAGGATTGCAAAAAGCACTGTGCCCGCTAAAGCAAAAAATGCGAATTTCCATTTATTCATTTCGTCACTCCTCGAAGCCTATTTCCTTGTTAATCTTTTGTTCCATGTTACATTTCTCCATTGCTTTTTTAATTCGCTCTGTCATTTTGTCATAGCCTTTTGCATTTGGGTGGAAGAAATCCGTATGATACACGAGCTCTTTATTTGAATCAAACAAGTCCTCCACTGATATATAGCACGCATTAGTATCTTTCTTTGCTATGTTTTCAATGACTTTATTCCACTCTGTAATAATCGTATCAAATTCATTCGCTTCATTTGTGACGATTGAGAATGGATTATAAGAACCGATAAGTAATAAAGGCACTGTTGGATTTTTTTCTCGTATGCCTTCAACAATTTTACTATAACGTTTCTTATAAGCCTTCAATTCCTTATCAAAAGCATCTCGTTTCAAATTAAACAGATCTTGCCTGACAATCTTCATGACATCATTTCCACCCATTGTAATTGAAATGAGCTGTGCTTTTTGCAACTCTTCATCATAATGCCCTTTTTCCACTAATTTTAATAGCTGATCACTACGTCTTCCTCTTTTTCCTCGATTATCGACTTCAACATCAGAAATCGAAGGCCAAGCTACCAATGAATCTGCTAATCTTCCAACAAAACCGTCTTTATTATACTCATCACCAACACCGGCCGTTAAAGAATCGCCGAGTGCTAGGTACTGTAGTTGCTTTGCGCTTTTATCATCAATTTTCCGTAAATCCTCTGGTGATGGTTCAAAAAAATGTTCAAAAATTTGCGTCAATACATTCTTTGAGGTTTTTTCCTCATTTTCTGTTTGTTGCTCATCCTGTTTCATATCTTGCTCCGTCCCTGCGTGCTCCCCTTCTGGTTCTGCTTGCGGATTCGGTTCATCTATTGATATTGCACAACCACTTAGTACTAAGACGGTCAAACATGACAAAACTATCATTCGCCAAATGCTCATTTGACCACCTTCCATCATTTGCTTACTTCTATTATAGAATAGTTCATGCTGCAATGAAAAGTGACTATACCTAGGTATTGAGTAAAAAAGTGTGTTTACAACGGTTTTTCGTATAAATGGCATGACACTTTTCAACAATAAAAAGCCACTACAATTATTTATGTAGTAGCCCTCTTAAATTATTCTGCAAAATAAATAAAACCGATGGCACCTGGGCCAGTGTGTGTCGAGATGATTGGTGAAGTAAAGTTAATTTCTACTTCATTAAAACCTGTGCCCTCGATTAATTCTTTTAAAGGTCCACCCATTGTTGTCATACCCTCAGCGTGAGAAATCCCAACTGTTTTTACTGTTTTACCAGCAGTGTCAGCTTGGAATTGTTTAAATAAGTAGTTCACAACCTGTTTATGGCTACGTACTTTGGATACGGGATTATATGCGCCACCTTCTAAGTTTGCAATTACTTTTATGTTCAGTAAAGAACCGATAAAACCAGTTCCTTTCCCAATTCGTCCGCCTTTAATTAAATTTTCAAGTGTATCGACAATAACATATAAATACGTATTTTCGCGCACTTTCTCAAGACGTTTAATAATTTCCTCGACAGTAGCACCTGCATCGCGCATTTTAATAGCCTCTCGAATTTGAATAGCTAGACCTGTGGTAATAAAACGTGAATCGATCACAGTTACATCGGAGTCTGACATTTGCGCTGCCTGACGAGCTGATTCCACTGTTCCGCTCATACTACCTGTCATATGAATGGAAATAATTTGATCTCCGTCTTTACCAAGCTCATCGTATAATTCTTTAAATTTTCCCGGCGCAGGCTGAGAGCTTTTCGGTAAGTTTTTAGCATTTTTCATTAAACTTAAAAAAGGTTGTGGCTCTAAATCAATACCATCTATATAAGTTTTATCATCAATTTGAATCGTTAAAGGCACAATATGTATACCGTGCTGCGCTATTTCTTCTTTTGTTAAATCACAAGTTGAGTCCGTTACTATATGAATTCGTCCCACTTCGACACATCCTTTTACTTCATTAAAATTTATTATATAGACTAATGAATCATTATGTAAACATGACATTTGTCATTAGGTTTCATTCATTTCAGTCCATTTTTAAACCGATACCTTGGATACTATAGCGCTTTGTTGCATCCTTGTCTAACAAAGTCCCTCTAGCACAGAAACATTTATATGACACTTTTGATGTCGAAAACATGACAAATGTAAATACCAGGATGAAAATTATCGGGGTATAGTAAATGTATACACGAAAGGAGTGTTCGAAATGATTGATTCTTTTGACTATAAAACATGGAAGGAAGAATTGTGGAATGCCATTACACATGGCATTGGATTTATCGCAAGTATTCCAGCACTAGTTGTTCTTATTTTAGCAGCTGTACAAACCGGTAGTGCACTCCAAATTACAACGTTTGCTATTTTTGGTGTCTCTGTGATCGTTTTATTTTTAATGTCAACACTGCTACATAGTATGCCAGAAAAATACAAGCACTTTTTCGCTATTCTTGACCATTCTTCTATTTATATTTTAATTGCAGGAACGTATACACCTTTCCTTTTAATTTCAATTGGTGGCACGCTAGGTATTACTTTATTATGTATAATTTGGTCACTGGCCATACTAGGCGTTATTTTTAAATGTTTTTTTATTAATCGATTTGAGAAGCTTTCTTTAATTTTTTACATCGCTATGGGCTGGTTAATTATTTTTGCCATCAAGCCTATTTATCTTTTCTTAGGTTTTCATGGTTTTGCTTTACTGTTAGCAGGTGGGCTTTTCTATACGATTGGTGCTATCTTTTACGCCTGGCGTTCACTTCCATATAACCATACGATTTGGCATCTATTTGTGTTAGCTGGTTGTGCCTCGATGTATGCTTGTGTTTATTTTTACTTATAAATATAAAAAATCGCTCTCTTATGCAAAGGAGCGATTTTTTTGTTTATAGGGTACTAACTTTTAATTGCCTCGTTAATGCGTTTATTGCATGCATCACTTCTAGTTTATTTACTTCATTATTCATTTTATTTCTCGCATGAAGTAGAACCGGTCTAATCGATTCTACGGAACGTCCAAATTCGTTCATCCATTCATAGCGAGGCACCATCCACGTATGAAAATGATGTGTCGTATCTTCATTATAAAAATAATAAACGTACTCTATACCTAATACATCCCTTTGAGCCTTTCTGATTTTTGATAAGAGGTTTATATAATCTATTTTTTCCTCATCGTTTAGCTCATCAAAGCATTTTATATGGCGCTTGGAAGCTAAAATGATTAGTCCCTTTATCGGATAAGCAACATCTTGATGGGCATGAAAATAGTCTGTTTCAATGACCACACCTCCATCAGGTTTAATGAGCCCACTCGTTATTGCACAGCTCAAACATTCAACTTCTACTGTTTCTCCATTTGATAAGGTTATTTTTCTCATAGATGTTCCCCTTTTGTTTGATTCTAATATTGGAATTAACAGCCCTATTATAAGGTTAATTGGACAAATTCTTTAAATTCTTCCTCTTCCTCGATAAACGGGTTATGATTAGATTGTTCAAAAATCGTTAATGTTGCATTAGGAATTAAATCGGCAATTTCAATACCGAATTCAATAGGGCATTGTGCGTCATGTCTACCTGCAAACACATAGGTTGGTATATGTATTGATTTCAATTGTTCTCGAATATCAAAGCTTTTTACTTCTACTTTTCTAAAATAATCAAGATTTTTTCCTATTGTGCGACCACTATTTGGACGAGTTATTGCTACTTTTAATTTTTCCTCAGAATGATATGACATTAAAGCCCATTCATAGCTTAACTTCTGACGCTCTTCTCGAACTGTATCCGGATTATTCAGTAAATCCATTATTTCAATTATGCGATTGAAATGTTTATTTTCAGCGCAATAGATACTATTTGGGTGACTTCCGTATTCTTTGCTTGCTGCTGTACATCCAGCTACTATTTTTGTTAAAGAGTGTGGTGAATCTATTGCATATTGAAGTGCAAGCATTCCACCCGTTGAATGACCTGCAAAAGCCCATTCTTTAAGCTTTAATGCTTCTCGAATCGCCTCTAAATCTTTTACAATTTCTGTGAACCTTAATTGCTCATCAACCTCTATATCTGCTGAATTCCCAGCACCTCTAACATTGATTAAGTACACTTTGTATTGTTCGGTAAAAGGATTCGCAAATAAATGACCTCGTTCATCAAAGCCCATGTAAAGATGTGTAATACCTAATGGTTCACCTTCTCCACGTACAAAGTATTCAAATCGTCCTCTGCTTGTTTCGATAAAGTATTGTTTCCACATTGTCAATGACTCCTCTCAAAAAAAATAATAATGTCTGCACTCATCAGGCCTTAAGATGGATATAGTATTTATTAATTCTACAAATATTCCCAAATACCTTTAACAATGTTTTTAATAACGCCAAATAAGCACAGTCATTCATCACCGTGCTTATTAGTTGCTATTTTATTTAGTTCTTACGTTCAAAAATCTCATATTGGAATGTGTAACCCTCTGGTGCTGTTTCTGGCTCCACTGAGGATACTTGTACAAAATCCTGCTCATAATTCGGGAAGTATGTATCCCCATTAAACGAATGATTGATTTTTGTAATGTACAAGCGATCTGCGATATCCATGGATAAGCGGAAAATTTGCTCGCCGCCAATAATCATAATTTCCGGGACATCCCCAGCAAGGGCGAGGGCATCCTCTAAGCTTGTCACCACTTCAATCCCATCCGCTTGATAGTTTTCATCACGCGTAATTACAATATTACGTCGACCAGGAAGCGGTCTACCGATGGATTCGAATGTTTTACGCCCCATAATCATTGGCTTCCCCATCGTTTTCTCCTTAAAATATTTTAAATCCCCAGGCAAATGCCATGGCATGCCATTTTCATAGCCAATCACATAATTAGTATCATGTGCCACAATTAAAGAAATCATATTGTCACGTACCTCCAAATACTTTCGTTCATTATATTATAAACATAATTTTACTTTACAATCAGATTATTTCTGCTTAGAAAGTAAATTATTTTCTATTCCGATATTAAATCCTAGTAATTTTATATGAATAGTTTATAATGAGATGTACAAAAGAAATTTAAAGGATTGATGAAGATGACAAAATTAAGAGACGAAGCAGTCCGTTATATAAAAGTAAGTGATTCTTCTAAACAATATTATGATTTAACACCACATGAAGCGAGAGCCGTTCGAATAGTGCCAAAATGGACATCACCTCATAGCCCACAGCTTGCGGCTATCGAAAATAAAAAAATATCAGTTCGAGATGGCGCACAAATTAATGTGCGCATTTATAGACCTGTTTTAAACAAAAAACTTCCAGTCATTGTTTATTATCATGGAGGCGGTTGGGTATTTGGAAATTGTGACTCTACGGATGCAGGCTGTCAACTATTAGCAGCAAAAGCGCAAGCAATCGTTGTATCGGTTGATTATCGTCTAGCACCAGAATATCCATTCCCTACACCGCTCTACGATGCCTATGACAGTTTCATGTGGGTTTACGAAAACATCGAAAGTTTCGGTGGAGATCGAGTAAATCTTACTGTTGCTGGTGATAGCGCAGGCGGAAATTTAGCAACAGTTGTTGCCTACTTAGCTGCAACATTAAATGGACCAGCGATTAAAGCGCAGGCACTTATTTATCCTGTAGTTAATGTAGATTTTACAACAGCTTCTTACAATGCTTACGGAGAACACTTTGGCTTAGACAAACAAGGAATGCAGTGGTTTGCAGGTCATTATACAGATAAAGAAAACTATATGGATCCACTTGTATCCCCACTTCAGATTGACGACTTAAGTGTTTTACCGAAAACGATCATTATAGCTGCAGAGGCGGATGTCCTTTACGATGAAGGTATTGCATACGCACAAAAGCTTACAGATGCCGGAGTGACTGTTGAGCATGTAAATATGCCTGGTTTAATCCATAGTTACTTTAGTAAAATGAATTTTTTCGAACAAGCAACGATTGAAACAGCTGAAAAAATTGCTAATTTCGTAAAATAAGTTTGTCTATCAGCATAAAATAATGCGATAATAGAGCAAAATGTTTTTTTAAAGGATGACAACATGACACAAACTATTGCTTTACAAATTAACAATCCATTTTCTAATCAATTAAAAAAAGGCTATCCTCTCATTTCAAAAGATGCAGTTGATGCACGTCATCTTCCAAATGAGGAAGGTGCAATACTGAGACTCACGGATATTCATAACCGTTTTATTGGCACAGGATACTACGGCTTACAAAACAAAGGTATTGGTTGGGTGCTAACAACCGATGCTAACGAAAAAATAGACAAAGCCTTTTTTATGAAAAAATTAAAAAAAGCCCTACAAAATCGTGAAGCATTTTTCAACAATCCTCACACAACAGCCTTTCGAATCTTTAATGGTGAAGGTGATGGTATCGGCGGTTTAACCATCGACTTTTTCGAATCTTATTATATGGTGAGCTGGTATAGCGCAGGCATTTATTCATTTAAAGAAATGGTATATGAAGCACTTGCAGAGACAGTAGATTACAAAGCCATTTATGAGAAAAAACGTTTCGATACGAAAGGACAGTATATGGAACAGGACGATTTCGTCATGGGAACACCTGGTGAATTTCCGATTATCGTAACGGAAAATAGTATGAAATACGCTCTCAATTTAAACGATGGAGCCATGACAGGTATTTTCCTTGACCAACGAGATGTAAGACTTGCCATTCGTGAACGTTATTCAGACGGTCAAAATGTGCTAAATACGTTCTCCTATACGGGGGCATTTTCTGTTGCAGCGGCACTTGGTGGAGCAATAAAAACAACTAGTGTAGATGTTGCGAAGCGTAGTTTGGCCAAAACAATTGAGCAATTTAGTGTTAATAGCGTCGACTACGAATCACAAGATATTAAAGTAATGGATGTCTTCAACTACTTTAAATATGCTCAGCGCCATAATTTAAAATTTGACCTTGTCGTTTTAGATCCACCTAGCTTTGCACGTACGAAAGAAAGAACATTCTCAACAGCGAAAGACTATCCTAAATTACTCGTAGATACAATCGCCATTACGGAGAAAAACGGTGTCATTGTTGCTTCCACGAACAATTCAAGCTTTGGTATGAAAAAATTCAAGAGCTTTATTGACCAAGCATTTAAAACAACTAAAACAGCCTATAAAATTGTTGAAGAATACAACTTACCAAAGGATTTCCGCGCCTCACGTGAATATCCAGAATTTAATTACTTAAAGGTTGTTTTTATTAAAAAACTTAACTAATGAACCTAGACAGAATCACTTCCTGGTGATTCTGTCTTTTTGTTTGGGAGAAATATTTAGATTCCCCCTATTTATATTGTTAGAATTTTCCGTTTACTATATAATAAATTCATCTCATTCCAAAATTTAGGATGACATTTTTTATTGTTTGCCTTTGCCATGTAAATGAGTTGAATGAAGCGCAGCCGCTCATCTGACGCCCCAGGAAGCTTTTCCCTGTGCGAAACAACAAATGTTTTCTGTAGCGAAAGCAAAGCGGCAGCTACAAAGCGCCCAGTCGTAACGGAATTCACCCAAAGTCGTGGATAGAGCACCAAAAGTCGTGGATCGAACACTCAAATTCAAATAGAACCCCACGCTTTGGTGATATGTCACGTAATTTATAAAATATCGATAGAGGAGATGATTGAATGGGATATGTTCATGAAAAATTAATGATTACTACAGAAAGACTCGTTCTTAGATTATTTCAAACATCCGATGCAGAAACGGTTGCAAAGCTTTGCAATAACTATAATATTTATAAAAGTACCATGTACCTACCTTATCCATATAGTTTAAATGATGCATTATCATGGATGGAACATCATTACGATCATTTTATGGAGGATATTTCGTACGAGTTTGCTGTTACAGATAAGGAAACTGGTGAATTATTTGGAGCCATTGCATTATCGAATAATAAACATTTTAATCAAGGTGAAATAGCCTATTGGATTGGCGAGGAATATTGGGGAAAAGGCTATGCAACGGAGGCAGCACAATCGATTGTACAATTTGCTTTTGAAGAAAAGAAACTGCACAAAGTGTTTGCCCGATATTTTTCAACAAACCCTGCTTCAGGAAAAGTAATGGAGAAGATTGGCATGAAACAAGAAGGAATTTTAAAGGATCATATCATGAAAGATGGTAAATATGAGGATTTGGTGTATTATGGAATAATTAATGATTAGACCAGTTTCTCAAAAGGTGTTTTCGACCTTGTAGTTCCTTAGTGACAATAAAGTAACTCTTATTGGACTAGCTGCCAAAAAAGCCGAAGATATTGACTAGATTATTTTAAGGTTAAGTATAAAAAAATTCCGAAATTAGGGACCAAATTCAAATTTTAAACATTACAATCATTTATTTTTTCTTTATGATATTTTGCAAATGCGGTGGAAGTTCAAAAGTTTCCATGTGTTTAAATTCTTTAAGCTTGGCTTCATTTGGAGTTATAGAAAACGTTAGCTGGTCTCTTCCAACTGGGTTATGTGCACCCAAAACTGGAGTGACTTCAAGGGTTACTGAAAACATAAAACTTGTTCCTATTCTTTCCAAATCCAAAATTTTTATTTGATATGGATACACCAAAGGACTCTCTGTAAGATAATCCGAATAGTAATTAGAAACTGCTTCTTGGATTTTGGGTAATAGTAGTGAAAAAAACGAGTCCATTACTATTTCTTCTTTTGACCCTTTAGCTGGCTGATAATAATCTGATTCAGCATAAGTTAATGTTGTTGAAAATAGAAATAACAGTAAAAAACAAGGAACTAGAATAATTTTTTTCATACTTGCACCTCCTTTTTAATGTGTACTTTGTTCGTAAAAGAGTTTTCAAGCTAATGGGGTTATTGTTCAATTAGAGCAATCACTTTTTGTGCTGACAGTGCTGGTTAGTTGAAGAAGAATGATTATATAAAATAACAGCTATTCAACTTACTTAATAAGGCAAAGGTTCACTCTTTTTTAGATTTTTCACGTTCATTTAATTTTTGTTTTTGTTTTAACCAAAAATCGGGTGGTTGATAACTAATTAAAGAATAATCAAGTTCAGCCCCATTCGTTGCTAACTGAATTAACAAAAACTTCTCCTTATTACTCGGGTGTATATCTGCTGTTTTAATACTTATAACCTCTACTCCTGTTCGTTTAGGTGTTCCAACAACAACAACTTGATTTCCTTTTGTATAAACATCTGTAATATTTGTTTGAAACACAACTATATACAGGTCAAGGTCTGCTTCATTTGCATCAGTTGGAAAAATAATACCTACTTCCTGTTGAAAATTAAATTCAGCAGATAACCCAATGGCATAAAAAGGGAATATACGGTGGAGAGCATAGTGTATTCGAGAAGGAATATAACTCCATCTCCCACCCGCATATGTGCTATGCCATTGTTCTTTAAATAGTGGTCTAATATAGTTCGGTTCGCTTTTTATTACTTTGAACGGAATTTTCGCTCCTTCTTTTTCCACTTCTGAAATGGGGATGTCATCGGTAGGAAATTGCACCTCTGTTACTTTTTCAAAAGGGAAAGGTGAGTCAAGAATAGTGGTAGGTTCAGGTGGTTCGAGTCTATCTAAACGTTGTTCCAATTCCTGAATTCGTTTATGTTCACTTTTGTCACTATTCGATTGCGAGAAGGATAACTCCAAAGATTTTGCATTTATGGACTTACTGTAAACAAATAAGCTTAAAATAATCAAAAAACAGATAATATAACCAATCTTTGTTTTTAACATATTCTAATCACCTCACCATATTTTCTGCTTTTACGAGTGAGCTATGCATAAGATTAGTTATTAAATGCGTTAATTGCATAAGAATTAAACAACCTTAAAGGGTCTGACTACAACAAAATGTAACAAGGCTCTCCTATTTTTATAGCAAAATTAAATAACTTTATTATCACTTTACATCTATGTTGATTATTACAAAGCATTCTCTCTCTCAAAATTACTATAAAATAAAGGTGGCCAAAGAAGTATCTTCACTTCTTTTGCCACCTATATTTATTTTATAGATATTTCACAAACCAATCCCTAATATATTCTAGTCTATTGATTCTTAACGTTGGTTTTCCGCTCCTAGAAAGTTCGTGATTGGATTCTGGGAAGCGAACAAATTTAGTTTCTTTTTTACGATGTTTCAAGGCAATAAATAATTGCTCTGCTTGTTCAATCGGACAGCGATAGTCTTTTTCGCTGTGTAAAATTAACAGTGGCGTCTCCACATTGTCCACATATTTAAGTGGCGAATGGTTCCATAGCTTCTCTATATCGTCTAGTCCCGCTTGGATTTGCCAGTCATTAAAGTAATAGCCGATATCACTTACACCGTAAAAGCTAATCCAGTTAGAAATACAACGTTGCGTAACAGCTGCTTTAAAGCGATTTGTATGTCCGACAATCCAGTTTGTCATGAAGCCCCCATAGCTCCCACCTGTAACACCGAGACGGTTTTTGTCAATGAAATCATAATGCTCCAATGCATAATCAACAGCAGCCATAAGATCATTATAATCATTGCCTCCATAATCACCACGGACTGCATCAACAAATTTTTGACCATATCCATGGCTTCCGCGAGGATTCGTAAAGAGAACCGCATAACCTTGTGCGGCAAGGATTTGGAATTCGTTAAAATATGAGTTGGCATACATAGCGTGTGGTCCACCATGGATTTCAAGAATAAGTGGATATTTCTCCCCTTCTTCATAGCCAATAGGCTTCATCATCCAACCGTTTACTTTCCAGCCATCTGCCCCTTCATATTCAACTGCTTCTGGAACAGATAATTCTCTCGACTTTAAAAATTCTTCATTAACTTTCGTCAGCTGTTCCTTTTCACCAGTATTTAAATTCACGTAAAATAGATCGCCAGGATTTGTAGTAGTGCTGATTGCGACTACCGCTTTATCATTTTTTTGATCAAGCGAAAAACCATATACGTATTGATCATCATTAATAGCCGGATATAATTCTCCAGAAAGATTACCAAAATAAATCGCAGTATTTCCGTGATCTGTCACTTGGAAGTAAAAGCTTTTATTATCCTCCAACCATTGTACACTCGGAGCAACGACACCTTGAAGGAAATCACCGACAACAAAATCACCGACTGGCGCATCAAATTCACTCGTTACACACGTCGTATTGTTATTTTCCAAATCATAAATCCATAACTTTGCTTGTGTTGCATTTTCAAATTCTCGTTCACTTCCAACATAAGATACGTAACGGCTATTCGGGGACCATGAAGGTTGGTAAAACACCCCGGTTCCTTCCGTGAGCTTGCGGCCATGTTTTGTTTCTAAGTCCAATAAGTAAATATCAACCACGAATGAAAAATCTAAATCCTCTGCTAAGTCAGCAATGTAAGAAAGATATTTTCCATTTGGAGACCATGAACAAAGTTGTAAATTATGTTTTCCTTCCGTAACTAGCTCTAATTCTCCAGATTCAAGATTGACGATGGCAATTTGAGAAAATTGTTCCATATCAATAAAACCGGCTGAATCTGATTTATATTTCATGTTTTCTATTTCAAGTGGTTTTAGTTCTTTGTCATCTTTCTTATCATTATCAGCTTTATCATAAATACTTTCATTTTCACCTAGCTTTACTGAGAATGCAATATTCTTACCACACGGAGACCATACAGGTGATGTCGCACCATTTTTACAATTAGTAAGTTGTTTCGCTTCCCCACCTTCTTTAGAAAGCACAAAAATTTGCGGCTTGCCATGTCTCGTTGATACAAATGCGATTTTACTGCCATCAGGAGACCATACTGGTGAATTCGTTTTATCTTCTCCAAATGTCCATTGTTGTGGCTTTTTTTCATGCAAGTTTATGTAAAATAAATTAGATACGTAGTCCTTTTTCTTCTCATCAATATGCGTCTCTACATACACAACTTCTGTTCCGTCAGGTGATACTTGTGGATCTGCCACTGATTTTAATTGATATAGATTTTCTGGTTTTATCCCTTGTTTCAATGTCATATTTTATTTCCCCTTTGTGTTGAAATTTCATTACTTAGTACAATATTTCGACACCCTAAGTATTATTCCTCCTTTTAAGAAGAATTTGTTTTTTTACCTAGCGAAGATTTTACAATAGCAAGAATACATCTAAAAAAACGTAGCTGCTTCGCAATAATTACGAAGAGCTACGGATAGAATTTATTTCAAGACTGATTGTAGGATAAGAGGCTGTGCGCCCATTTGAGTAACGACATATGCCGCAACTTTCGTGGCAAAATCGATCGAACTTCGAAGCGAATCACCCCTGCATAGTCCTACTGCTAAAGCTCCATTAAATGCATCTCCCGCACCAGTTGTATCGATCGTGTCAACGCTCAACGCTTGAACCCAGCCACTTTCTACATGGTTTATATAAAAAGAACCTTTAGATCCAAGTGTAACGATTACTGTTCCGACTCCTTTATCTAGCAATAACTTACATGCAGAGCGAATATCTTCTTCCGTTGTCGTTTCAATACCCGTCAACTGCGCAAGTTCTGTTTCATTCGGTGTTAATAATGTAATGTTCTTCAATAAAGAATCTGGTAATTTTTGAGATGGAGCTGGATTAAGGATTACGATTTTCCCATGTTGAGATGCGATTTCCACTGCCTTTTCAACTGCATCAAGCGGTATTTCAAGCTGAAGAAGGAGTACCTTACTTGAAGAAATGATAGTAGCTTCCTGTTCAATTTGTTTAGGAGTAACTAAAAAGTTTGCACCAGGAAACAAAACAATCGCATTACCACCGGCATCTGTCACTTGGATCATCGCTTGCCCAGTAGCTCCTTCCTTTTGAACGGAATCAATATAAACGCCTCTATCTTTTAAATTGTTTATCGCTTGTTCCCCGAAATCATCTTTTCCTACTTTCCCAATAAAATGAACATTTGCTCCTAGCTGGCTTGCTGTTACTGCTTGGTTTGCACCTTTTCCACCGAAATGAACACTATGAGACGCACTGTGAAGTGTTTCACCTTTATTTACAATGTAGGGAACACGATAGACAAGATCTATATTAATGCTTCCGACTAATGAAATATCCATGCCAGCTATCATCCTTTCTTAAAATCTCTTTTTCTTTAATACGGATAATAATTGACCTTTTGTCATGATTCCTTTCTCCAAACCCAATATGTTGGCCATTTTAGCAACTGCAGGTGGCTTTAGCATACTTTCTTCTAATATCGCATGATTATAAAAAATATGTTCCCAAACATCATCTGCAATAATCCTACGATTTGCCATTACTACAATTCGAGAGAAATAATTCGTGACAAATTCCATATCGTGTGTAATCGCAATAACAGTCTTTCCCTTTCTCTCCAATTCGTCTAAGAGCACACTTAATAAATCTAATCCGACACGATCCTGTCCAGCTGTCGGCTCATCTAAAATAATCACATCGGAATCCATTGCTAAAACCGAAGCAATTGTAACAAATTTACGTACAGAATATGGGAGATTATAAGGATTTTCTTGCGAAACATTACTAATTCCGCATAATTCCATAGCCCAATCCGTTAGCATTGCTACACGTTCTGGATCAAAGCCCATATTTTTAGGTCCAAACTGTACTTCTAATTCTACATTATTGTGGAAAATTTGATCGTCCGGGTTTTGAAATACATAACCAACCTTTCGAGATACTTGAGCTGTCGTATAATCTTTTGTATTCCAATCCGCAACATATACCTCACCTTCAGTTGGCTTTAAGAGGCCGTTCATCAATTTTACTGCGGTTGTTTTTCCGGCCCCGTTTTGTCCAATAATCGCTAGACGTTGACCAGCCGGAACCGTAAGTGTCAAATTTTCTAATGCTTTTGTTCCATCGGGATAAGCGAAACTAACGTTTTTCAGTTGAAGTTCAGTCATAAGCACTCTCCCCTACACTTGCCCAACTTATGCTTTCAGGTAATTCCTCATCGCGAATTGGAACATATTTTAAATGAACTCCGTCTTTTTGTAAATTTAGAGCGACCTCGGTTACATGAGGATATTGAATGTTATATTCCCCATATCGTGGGTCCGCAAAAACTCCTCGAGTCGGACCTTGTAATACTATTTCTCCATTATTGAGGACAATTAGATTGTCCGCATATTCAGCAATTAAGTCCATTTTATGTTCTACTAGGATAATAGTTTTTCCCTGTTCTTTCATGAGACGAATGATATCAAATACATGCTCTGTTCCAATTGGATCTAACTGAGATGTTGGCTCGTCAATGACAAGAATATCGGGATTCATGACGATGATCGAAGCAAGTGCAACACGTTGACGTTGACCACCTGAAAGTCCCATTGGATGCTTTCCTCGTAAATGTTCGATTTTTATAAGCTTTAATATTTCATTTACTCTGTCAATAATTTCATTTTCTTCTACACCTAAATTTTCGAGACCAAACGCTACTTCGTCAAAGACAGTATCTTTTACACCTGATACTTGGATGAAAGGGTTTTGAAAGACATATCCAATTTTTCCTCCTAATTGTCCTAATTGATATTCTACTATTCTTTTATCATCGACAATAACGTCCCCTTCAAGGTCTCCTTTATAAAAGTGTGGAATGAATCCTCGTATGATATTACATAGGGTCGTTTTACCGGAGCCATTATTGCCAATAATGGCTGTAAATTTCCCCTTTTCAATTTTAAAAGACGCATTTTTTATGTTCCAATCATCACTAACTGGATATCGATATGAGACATTTTTCATTTCAATGATAAAATTCATGTGAGGACCCTCCAGAACACCAAACCTACTAAAATGATCATGTAGACGAATGGCAAAATTCGATCAGCTGTACTTTTTGTTAGCTTATGCAAGCTAGTCTTCTTTGTTGGAGCAGAAAAAGCTCTCGACTCTAAAGTAATTGCTCGTTCTTCAGTACTTGATATAGATGATAATATGAGAGGAGTTAAGGTTGGGATAAATGCTTTCGCTCTCGTTAACAATGATCCTTCCGTTTCTACCCCACGTGTTTTTTGGGCATCCATAATTGTGTTCGCATGGCGTCGCATTTCAGGAATAATTTGCAATGTTGATAAAACTACATAAGCTCCCATTGGAGGGAGGCCTGCATCTTCTAGCGATTTTACGAAGTCACGAACATCTGTCAAACGGAAAAATAATATAAAGGCAGAACCCATCGCCAGAATGCGAGACGTAAGCGTTAATCCATAATCCAAGCCTTCCTCAGTCCACTTAAATATTCCCCATTGTCCCATCACATGATCACCTGGATAGAACAAGAGCTGCATGAAGAAAATGATGATTAGTAAAAATAACAAAGCCTTCATGACAGTACCCAAAAATTCTTTCACAATGCCTGCAGCGGCAGCTATAAGAAGTAAAATTGGGAAAACTAGAAATGAGAATATAAACTCGGGAATAATAAGAACGGCAGCTGATACAAGTAATGCAAAGAAGAATTTAGTCATTGGATGCAACCGCTGAATGAAATTTTTCTGCACGACGAACCCTCCTCAAAAAAAGTAGATCTTTCCGCTCAGGCAGAACGGAAAGAGTTCAATTATCGGTCTTCACGTTTCATATACAGAGTCCCATAATTCATTTTTGATAAATAACGATCAGACATTTTTCTTACAATAAAGTAAACGATTAGAGCCGATACAACTTTGTCCGCAATTTCAAAGATAAAGGATGAAGCGAATACGGCACTCCAAATTTTTTGTCCTGAAGCAAGGAATGTAGCTGTAAGAATAGATCCTGTACCTCCAGTAGCTCCTCCAAAAACTAACACCGTAATTGGAGCAGATACAATAACAGCAATAAAAGTAATCACAATACCGGAAATAATCGTTTTAGGAATATTTTTAAACATTCCTCCTTTAGACAAGTATCCTACCCCTATTCCAATCGCCACAGATGTAATGGCATATGGAAAATACGTAGGATTAAAAATACCATTTATAAGGTTTGTAATTAATCCAGCAAGTAATGCAACCCAAGGACCAGCAACGACCCCGATTAATATGGTTCCAATCGTATCAAGAAAAATAGGGAGCCTTAAAACGTTAGCAATTTGAAAACCGACAATATTCACTGCTACACCAATAGGAATAAGAAGCATAGACATCATATTAAAGTCATCTTTAAAACTACGTTTCATCTTGGTTTCCCACCTTTTTTAATTATTGACTGATTTGACGGCCCATTTTTGCAACCGCTTCCATAAATTGATTAACAAAGGCTTCACGATTGACCGAGTGCAATACTTTTACATTACGAGGTTTTCCGGAACGGTGCATATAATCTACAACGGTCGCACCAGCAGTGTGGCGCCCTTCTGTCTCAACCGCTACAAAGCAATCTTCTCCTTCAAAAAGTTCTGGCGTGACAACATATGACACAGCACATAGATCATGCAAACGAAACCCATTTTCGAAATCAGTTTCTTGGAAATCATTATTTTTTGCATTTTGTATATAGAAGCGAAGCATTGCGCCAATTTTTTGTGATAAATCTGTCCCCATACTTTCAATTTGATGTAACTCTTCCATATTGACATACGCTTTATGAGTAACATCAAGTCCGCTCATGATAATAGGAATTCCTGAACGATAAACGATATCGGCTGCATGTGGATCAACATATACATTAAATTCTGCAAAAGGACTCATATTGCCAGCTATAGCTGCACCACCCATATACGAAATATAGCTGATTTTTTCTTTTACTTCTGGATGAGCAAGCAGCAATGCTCCGATATTTGTAAGTGGTCCAGTTGCGATTAAAACAATCGGTTCCTCACTTTCAGTTAAAACATCTATTAAAGCATTTATGGCTGTTCTATCACTTTCGAGTAAATCCGGCTTCGGTAAAATGACTTCTCCTAACCCACTTTCCCCATGAACATCATCAGCAACCTCCAATTCACGGAAGAAAGGATGATCAAACCCCCTTGCGATTTCAATATTTTGTTTCATGTAGCTTGTGAATGCTCTAGCATTGTAGACCGTTTTATCTTGCGTTTGATTTCCTGGTTCCGTTGTAATTAATTTTATATCCAGATCATCTCGGGAAAAGGCTAATAATAACGCCATAACATCGTCAATTCCTGGGTCACAATCAATAATCACTGGTATTTTTTTCATCAATTTCACTCCTCTAGTTCATCTACATTTCTTGATATTTTATGGTGCTGTAGTGCTTTCACGTACTACCAGAGTCGGGTTAAACATAACAGATTGCGTTTCGTTATTTTCAAGTTTTTGTATTAATAGCTTTACTGCCTCCCTCCCCATAAGATAAGTATCCTGACGAATTGTAGTAAGCTTTGGCATTAATGCGGATACTAACGGAATGTCGTCAAAGCCTATGATGGATAAATCCTTTGGTATATGAATTCCAAGCTCGTGAGCCATTCGGTAAATACCGAATGCCATTACATCATTAAAGGCAAATATAGCCGTCACTTCTTTTTTCCTCAGGAGATCTTTGGACTTTTGGTATGCCTTTTCCATCTGAAAATCCCCTTCAATAATATGTGATGGTAAAAGTTCAACGCCTGATTCAGACAGCGCTCTTTTGAAACCTGCTAAACGTTCATTAGACAAAGAAAGAGAGCTTGGTCCAATCATGCATGCTATCTTCCTATGACCGAGTTCTACTAAATGTATTCCTGCTAAATATCCACCTTTATCATTATCTATATAAACACTGGAATGTTTTTTTTCATTCTTTCCTCTATCAACGAGAACAAAAGGAATCTTTGCACGTGATAATTGCTCTTCATCCGATGGCTCCAAATAATCTTTTGCCGAAAAAATGATACCATCTACCTGCTGTTCCTCTAATAATCGTAAGTATCGCTTTTCTTTATCAGATTGATCATCAGAATTACAGATGATTAAGCTATATTCTCTTTCATTCGCTTCATCTTCCACCCCCCGACATAATTCAGGAAAATATGGATTAGAAATATTCGGAATGATTAATCCGAATATCTTCGATCGCTTCGTAACTAGACCACGAGCAAATTGGTTTGGCTGGAAATCTACCTCTTCCATTACCTTAAGTACCTTTTCACGTGTCTTTAGGGACATTCCCTCCTCTTTTTCATTCAACACTCGCGAAACAGTGGTAATGGAAACACCCGCTTTTTTCGCAATATCTTTAATGGTCCATCGTTTCATAATCTTCACCTACCATTACTATAAGATCACACTTTAAGAAAACGTTTTACGAAAACGTTTTCTTAATTACCATATCACGGCATAGATTTATTGTCATTATTTTTTCAGAAAAATCAGAAAATTATAGTTTCAGTGGCATCTTTATGGACTCCCCATTTACAGTTGCTGCACAGCATCGAATTTGCACCCATACGTCGTATTTAATTTTGTTGCAAATAATATTGATAGCCTAGTACATAAACACTTTATTCGAAATATTTTTCTACCCAATTCTGTTACAATATTGATATACGAATTAATAGAAACGAGGATTTTTTTATGCATGTAACAATCGGGGTACTCGCTCACGTGGATGCAGGAAAAACAACATTTTCTGAGCAGTTACTTTTTCATACAAACAGTATTCAAGCACGTGGACGAGTGGATCACCAGGATACATTTCTAGATAATCATGAGCTGGAGCGTCAGCGAGGCATTACGATTTTTGCAGAGCAAGGTCGCATGACGATTGGGAATGATACATATACGTTAATCGATACACCCGGACACGTAGATTTCTCTCCAGAGATGGAACGTGCCATTCGGGTTATGGATTATGCCATAATTATTGTTAGTGCGGTTGAAGGACTACAGGGTCATACGGAAACAGTGTGGCAACTTTTACGCCAATATCACGTCCCAACCTTCTTCTTTATTAACAAAATTGATCGTGAAGGGGCAAATGTTGAGGCCGTTATGACACAGCTTCATAAGGATTGTTCTGAGGATGTCCTATTCGTAGATGAACCGCTCCGTTCGGACTATGTTTCAACTCACATGATGGAGTGGCTTGCTGAACGTGATGAGCAGCTTCTCGATGCTTTTCTTAATGAGACTTTGGATAGCTCTAGCTGCCTTACTCATTTACAAGCGATGGTTAAACAGGAAAAGGCCTTTCTATGTTTTTCTGGCTCTGCTTTAAAAGATATTGGGATAAAGGAATTCTTAGCACAGCTCCCTCTACTTACAAAAACACATTTTAATTACAATGCTCCGTTCCAAGGTGAAGTTTTTAAAATTCGTCATGATGGTCATCAACGCCTAACCTTTATTAAGGCATTGCAAGGGACGTTACATGTGCGTGATGAAATTTCTTTTGGAGATGAAACCGAGAAAGTGACTGAGATTCGGCTATACAATGGCAGCCGTTATGTAACAGCACAAGAGGTCGAGGCTGGAGAGATTTTCGCAGTAAAAGGGATAAGCGAAGCAAACATCGGCGATATCATTGGTTATTCAGGTAACCCGCAGCCCTATGAGTTAGTACCGACTTTGCAGGCAAAAGTAAAATATGAAGGCGATCAGCATATAAAGGAAGTTTTAAAAGTTTTCCGCACACTTGAAGCAGAAGAACCATCATTACATGTGCTATGGCATGAAAAATTCCAAGAAATTCATGTACATATTATGGGTGTCATCCAACTCGAGGTTCTTATCGATGTGCTTAACAAACGCTTCTCACTAGACATTTCATTTAGCGAACCACAGATTTTATATATGGAAACGATTGCAACAACCGTGACCGGCTATGGTCATTTTGAACCTTTAAAGCATTATGCAGAAGTACATTTATTGATGGAGCCAAATACCCGCGGTACTGGCAACACATTTGTTAATGCATGTCATGCGGATGATTTATCGGTTGGGCACCAACGACTCATTGAAAAACATCTATTCGAGCGCGATCATCATGGGCTATTAACAGGATTCCCCGTGACAGATATTCGCTTCACTCTCTTAACAGGACGCGCCCATATTAAACATACAGATGGTGGCGATTTCCGAGAAGCAACATTCCGTGCATTACGGCAAGGGCTGGAGCAAGCAGAAAATGTATTACTGGAGCCGTATTACCGCTTTAAACTTAAAGCTCCAAGTGATTTTATTGGCCGCATGATGACCGATATTCAACAAGCTGCTGGTACATTTGATGCGCCAATCTTAACTGAACATGATGCGATTATAACTGGTCGTGCCCCTGTCGCAACATTCATGAGCTACAGCACAACCTTTGCCGCCTACACTAATGGTAAAGGCGTACTTTCTCTACAATTTGATGGCTATGATGTGTGTCACAATACAGAAGACATTATTGCACAAATTGGCTACGATAAAAACGCCGACCCCGAATATACATCTTCTAGTATTTTTTGTGCAAAAGGCAAGGGTTACTCCGTCCCATGGCATGAGGCAGAGGCGGCGATGCATTGTATTGACTGAAATCATAAAAACAGGACATGATTTGTTAGAATCATTGTCCTGTTTTTTTATGTTTCTTGGGGATTTACTATACTATTGCGGGGATTTGACTTCCTTCAGCGGGTATTCTGGCTTCCGCGGGTATTCTACTCCCTTTCGCGAGTATTTACTCTCCTTCCGCTAGTATTCTTGCTCCGCGCGGGTATTTGCTCTCCTTCCGCGAGTATTCCACTCCCTTCCGCGAGTATCCATCTTCACCCAGCACGAATTTAATTCACAAAGCTTGTACTGTTTTCTGCGCTGGCTTGACAATGTGATATGAAGGGTCCACAACAATGTAGCTATGGGAATTAGAAAAATCAATTAAAACCTTGCCAGGTCGACTTTTCAAAAGTTGTAAATTATCAATTAATTCCAGCAATAGTTCATGACCGTTACCACGTGGGTGCCAGTTTAAATGATATTCATTTAGTTCTTTCACAGCTTTTAAAAATTGATGATACTCGCGCTCTACAAAATTAATCAGTTGTTTGTTTTTATGAGCTACCTGTGATAAATCCTCTAAATATGTTTCATAAAAGCGCATTACTATCGTGCACAATAAATCATTGACCCGGGCAGCACTTAATATTGGATTAGGAGCATGGGAAAGTCGCTCTAAATTTGGTTTTGCACGAGTCGAGTCAATGCGTGTAATTAAATGATAATGCTCATCATTCACCTCATAGACAATTGGATTTGTCGGCATATACATCATAAAACTATTTGTTTTTGTTTTAAGCTGATCTGTTATATTCGCCTTTGCAAAAAGGTGCCCATTAAAACTTTCATTTTGTATCCAAATAATATCTTTGTTATATAAAATTTGCTCAAATAATCGTTCATTACTAATTAGTTTGCTAGCTATTAATTGATCAACAAGTGATTCTATAACCATTCTTGTTGTAGCTTTTTTAGTAACTTCAGTGCGGGGCTGCTTACAAATTTTCATATCTAAATATTGTGATTCCTGTGCTGTACATACATGAATATTCGTCATATGTGCATCCTCTTTTCGTACATATTTTCAAAACGGAAGTCATCAGTAAAAAAAGGATTTCCCATTAACGCGAGGAAATCCTTCATTCTATCTTTTTCGTTCATCATATAATGTCAAACAATGCCCAAATATGAAAGAATTAGCTCGATGTCTAATACCTTCTTTTCTAGGCGTTTGACGTACAGTGACGAACAGAGCATTCTGTTTTGTCAACATGCCACCTCCTATTCCTCGTAGGGTTATGGTGTGTACTCATAATAGGCAGGTATCCTGACTCATGATCATCGCTACTTTTCTCCTTCCCGTCGTTAAACAGTGGTCTATGAAAAGTCGCTCACATTTACAGTTGCGGGACAGTGTCGGATTTGCACCGACTTCCCTTTTGGCGTTATCAAGAGATAAACGCACCTATTATTTATTAATATTAAATTGTAATTTAACACACTAATTCATGTAGAGTAGATATTCCTTTTGTATTTCTGGTTTAAATTGTAATATGTATTCTAGTATTTGTCAAAAGACAAAAAGGGCTATCCCAAATTAATGAGATAACCCTATTAATTATTCTAATTTTCCCGAACATGACCGCTGTAAAATGTTTCGGTTAGGTAGTTTTTTTTGTAAGGCAAAAATTAACCCTTGTGTGAATCTGCGTATGCAAATTGGATACGGAGGTTATCTATGCATAAACCATAGCATTACACTCCGAATCTTGTTACTAAGGGTCACTCCTATCCCAAGTGACCCTTTTTATAGTTTCTTTACTTAAAAGTACCCTATAGGATTGACTTCGGTCTAGAAACAACATGTCTAATTATACGTATTGAAAAAATAATATTTACTATATCTTCACTCCACCTTCCTTTTTGTCCAAACAACTATATTCGATATGAATAAAATGTTGTTAGAAGAGGAGGTGAATATAAAATGGCATCATTTGAAATTGGAGCAAGAAGTCTTTTCAACTTTCGAAACGAACGCTTTTTCCTATTAGTTGAAGATGAAATTACAATTCCAGCCCAAGGTGTAGAGATTGACCCAGTTAATATCTATGAGATTGACCAACAAACTTTCAACTTTATCAGAGATGAAGGAGATACACCTGTGATTCGACCAGTTATTAAACTTCCAACTGTACCACCTGGATTTAAATTAGAACGAAAATGTATTTTTACAGTAGATAATGCATACTACGTAATTTATGATTTAGAAAATGGAACAGATAACAATGTTTTATTAAGAATCGGTGCAGCATTATTTAACTCCTTGAGAAATGCTGGTGTTCGTGAATGTGTTCCTCAAGATTTCATTAATTAATAAAATATCCAACCTTTAATAAAATTATTATTCATCATATTTAAATTAATGTTCAGCAAGATTCCTCCTTCCTTGCTGAACATTTTCTTTAAGATATTCATTAAATAATAGTTATGAAATTTATAGTTTCACTTTGGTATTTCTGTTTAAAGTCACCTTCTACTTTTTCTTGTTCAACTAAACTGCTCCGCTGAAGAGCAACAGTCTTTACGAAAACACCCAAAATAAAAAAAGGGCTACTTAGCGCCCTTCTCTTTGTAATCTTTCTGCTTCTTTGTATAGGTCATGTTTAAACTCTGCTTCTTTCATATCTCGCTTGTATTGCTCCCAATCTTCTACCTCGTGTTTATTACTCTGATTGCGGTAACATCTTTCCTGCTCTAACAGCCCATCTCCGGATGATTCCATACAATTACTCACTTTAATATACTGTTTTGCTGTAAAGTAACCTATAAAGATAACACCTATTAGACAAATAATAATATTTACTTTCATTTTATTAGACACTTTCAATTTCTCCACACCTTTCTCCATAATCCATTATATATGGAAACATAAACCTATACTAGTGGAGAATAACCATATCTAAACACCTGATAAGTAGAGTACATTTTCTACTATTTTTTACGTAATTGCATGAGTACTTCCGTCCACTCTATACATTGTATATAGTGCCTTTTCGCTCTCGTCTACTGTAAGGAACCACATTTCACGACTAATATTGCTAGTCGTCAAAAATTGTTTCTCGAATCTGACCCTTATAATGTAAGGATGAGGTAGTCGTCTTATTATGACGAGTGGTAATACATTCGTCTACGTCTACATTTTTAATCATTCTACTTGCATTCATATAGTCCATCTTCTGTAAGGAAATTCTTCGGACGATTATCACCGCTTATTAAGCGGAGACCTTTTTCTTCTTCATCTACTGAGTTTAACATCTTACTTACATTTGACCTGCACTAAGGATTGTTGAGTTCATCTTTTCGTCAGCATCTACATTTCACGATTTTGACCTGAGTGCGATAGTATCGCCTTCAATGCGTAAGGATTGTTTACGCATGATTCATATCTGGTGTCTTTAATTTAGATACCCTTGTAAGGTGGTCGTGATTTGCTACTACCTTTCCCCACTTGTGGAGACCTCATGCATACAATGTTTGCATCAGATAAGGCACCTAAACATTGTTTAGGTCTGAGGTAAGGATTGTTTCCCTCAGTTAGTCGTGGAAGTTTTCCTAATCTGTCGGGAAAATTATTCCTATCTGCATGTACTATTAGTACGTTCAGCCACCGACCAATTATGGCGGTCAGGTATTCTGATTAACATTTAATAAGTAGAGAGTCCGAAATAGTCCAATTTTTTCGCGTGTGTGTAATCAAAATAGGTAATTTGACGATTTTTTTAATTGGGGTAATTGCTCAACAACCGCTTCTAATTTGGGATTTCACTACGAATATAATTATCTGTCCTTTGGGAATCCATTAGGCGCACTCGAATCTTTTACGGAAACATTCAAGAGTCCATTCTTAAGCCGTCTCGCCTCTATTACTTTGAACCAGTGACCATTAACACGTATCTCTGTATTTGTCGTATAGATTTCCACATTCTCTTTTATATCCCTAATTCTAAATTCATATCTATAATCGAATAAGTTAATTGCTTGGTTTGAATCGACACTGATATTAGTTTCCTTGCGCTGTACTGCATACTCTAACCGCTTCAATTTCCATTCTTCCTTATAGATAGGACGGTCTAAGTCATCCCTACCTGTTTCCTTTTTCTCTAATAACCAATACTCTAGCGGAGCATTACAATACTCAGCAGTTGATTTGTATTTGCTATGACGTTTGTTAGGGTTAATAGGACTGTTACAATCGCTCATAGTGACATGATTATCATAACATTTTCTGTCACCATGCAACGCTAAATCAACAGCGATATGCTTACGTATATCTCTATTAATCATATAGAATCCCTCTCTAGTTACATAGCAATTTTGCTCATACCCGAATACTTGGTTGAGTATAGATATACTTGCTTGTGAGTCGAGGTCATCAGTTCCTACTACGAAGTAACCTTCTTGTTTTTCTTTACTCCATCTTGGAAACTGGTTGTATAAAGTTGTGTCCATCATATTAATTGAGTTCCTCTTTCTTCTTCTATTATTTGTTTAGGATGTATTGTCTATATTTCTGTAGTTTGATTGTGTCTAGTGCTACCTTTTCATTTTCATGTAATGATAGTAGTGAAATTGAGCAACCTATATACTCCGACAATTCCTTAAGCGTGATTTTCTTTTTACGTCTCATAATTAGTAGTTCCATGTAGAGGTATCCTTTCACTCAAATATTTGAATCAAAAAATAAAAGTAAGAGAGGGATAAACCCCCTCATACCTTAGTTATTCTTGAATTGCTTCCTCAGTTAGTAATACAAGAGCATCTGGAGAACCTACACGTAATGTAGTTTCAGCGATTACCATTGCTTTGTTAGAGTCACCTGTTTTAGCAAGTGCCTCAACTTGTGCTTCACGTAATGGAGCCAGTGAAATGTAAGAATCGTTGAATAGAATCGCTTCTTGCTTACCTACGTCACGAGAAACCATGATGTTAACATTGCCGTAGTTAGTTACGTATACAGACACTAGAGAACCGAAAGTAGTTTCTTTTTGTATGTAAGTTGTAACGCCTGCTAATGCATCGTCAAGCATTTCTTTATAAGCAGGAGATGCTAATAGATAGAACTCTCCACCGTTAACGCCTGCTGTGAATAATTTCTCCATACCCTCTTTGATTAATTTAGTAGGATTGTTTGTGTAAGTAATCTTGTTACCTGCTTCAATCCAATTAATTAAACCTTTCATTTTACGAGGGTTACCAGTCGAGCCATCGTCAAAGATACCTTTGATTAATACGCGCTCAATTTCTAACTTCATTTCTAGTAAACGGTCTTGAATTTCCTCAGTGAAGCGACCATTTTTCATAGCGTCCGCTGTACCAGAGATAGCAACCGCACGAGCAAAGATTTGTTGAACATTGCTTAATGTACGACGGCGAGATTCTTGGAACTTAGTAATGTCCGCCCCTTCTAATAGGTCAAAATCTGTATCTGCTGATAACTTTTTCTCTAACCATTGGAATAGTGTAGAAGACGCATTCTCGAAGTTACCTTTACTCATTAATAGAGTTGTAAGTGGCGTTTGTTGTGGTGCTAATACTGCTAATTCTGCTGATACGCTAATAGTTTCTACTGCTTGGAAATCATTACTTTTAAACATAAATGTATTTCTCCTTTGGGCATAATAGCCATTATATTTGTGTGATTATATTTAACTAGTTCTTATTTGCCGAACCAGTTTTTAAACTTGTGACCAATCGAAGTTTGAACGTCACCTTTTGATAATGCCTCTTGTACAGCGTCAACCGCTTCACCATTCATTGCTAATGGCTTATATGAGTGTTTAGCAAGTAATGCGTCAACAACCGACTGTAGATAATCTAACTTGTCAGTACCTTCTAACTCGCCTAAACGGTTAATATCTGCGAATACTTCTAGACCACGCTCTTTTAACTGAGCATCGAATAGTTGTTTTTCTAACTGTGCCTTAATTTGTGCAATTTCCTGCTTCTGAGTTTCTAGGTCATTATCTAGTCCCTCTTGTGCCTTCGCTTGCTCTTCTAAATTCTCAGCAACATTTTCCTCAACAGGTTCATTAGTCGCCTGCTCTGGTGTTTGTTCACCTTCTGTATTTACTACTTCTAACTCTTCTTGGTTTTCCATAGGATAGATTCCCCTTTCGTATAGTTAAACAAATGCTACTTCTACAAATTGTCTACACAGCACTGGTAAGTTCTCTTACATCCCTTTGAACTCAAAAATGTAATTGTCCCTACTACTATGCGTGTAGTCGTAAAAGTAAATATTGTCTTCTTGCTTAATCCCAGATGACTCGATTGTGACAATCACATTCTCACGTTCATCATATATAGTTAAAGATATATTCATTGGCTTGATTGTATTGCCTTTGTAATCTCTAAACTCAACTATTAATCTCGCTGTATCATTTCTGAAAACTCTCGACATACTATCAACTCCTTACAATATTCTATAGATACTAGATTGTGTTGTTCTGCACTCGGTATTTGAGCGACCTGTTATAATACCCGTATAAGCATAAACAGGCACGTTACCCAATGAAGGATAGACAACATTACTGAGTAGCGTTACACGTCCTAAGTCAATTGGAAACGACCTTAAAACATTTCTCAGCAACTTATAGTTCGTTGTCGCTTTACCTAACTTGAAAGTAGAGTTAACCTTCTTCAATCTAACTTTATACGTATTAACTGTGACGATAGTTTTCTTAGCAGTAACGAACATTCTAGTAGAATAATGTAGTGAATCCTTTGTAACTGCTTTCCTTGCTGTTACAGTTTTAGATATTGCCTTTCCTCTACCTCTAGTAGCGGATACAGTACCTTTTTTCGCTTTGATAGTGCCTCTAACAGTAATCTGTTTACCAGTGTCACCGCTAAAGATTTTTAACGTTGGATACTGTCCAGAACTGTGATTCCAATCAGTTGATAAAGGTATCTGGTTTGGGTCTTTTAACTGTGCATCTGTAACATAAGTAGCACACCCTTTTGAATGGTCAAATTGTGGCAAATCCTTATCAAGTACATAAACCTTGTAGAAGAATAGCGAACCATCTGGAATATGACCGAATATACCGTCTGACTTAACGCCTGCTGATTGTCCTGTAAACTTACCAGTGAATACACCATCTGAGAAAGAATAACCTGCTACAGCAGTATTGACAGATGAGAAGAAGCCAGTATTACCAGTACCGCCTTTAACTGTTACATTAATCATCCTAATGTTCTTAACCTTGAATGTTCCTGTAAGATTACGAACTATAGAAGCAATAGGAGTATTCTCTCCAACGTCTACAGAGCAGTTAACAAATTCTACGTTTTCTAGTGTGGCACTTCTTACATCGCCAACAATAGCAACGGCACGAGATGTAGCACCAGTAGCAGTTGATAGATTGATATCTTGAAAACTGATATTCTTTAATACTGCGTTAGGATACAAATGAGGCACCATACCAACATTACTAAGATGTTGATAGTTGACGTTCTTAACGGTGAATCCATTACCATTAATAGAACCAGTAAATTGTCTTGTGATATTGAACGATGACAAATCGTAGCCAGTGAAATCTATATCATTACCTAACTTAAAATGCTTATCCAGTTGTAGGAATATCTCCTTGTAATCATCTGGAGTAGAAATGATATATGGGTCTTGTAAAGTTCCTTGACCTAACATCTAACCACCCCTTACACAGAAGGAATGATTAGTTCAATTTCAATAGTTAATGTGTCGTTATTGTTCTCATAAGTGAATACTGCAAACGTATCTTCTGCAATAACATCTGTAGAAGTACCAGTTTTGTAAATCTTGAATCGGTCTACTTTCTTACCAGTTAGTGAACCGTCTGTATTGTCTGCTAAGACCTTATATTTAACCTTTCCGCCTTCAACAGTGATATCAACATTTGTATATCGTTTAACTTCTGCTGTAGCGTTAGCGATTGCAACCGCTTTATAGGTATTCTTCATGTACTCTCGTAAATCACCGTATGCATAACTTGTAATTTCAGCCATTAAAAACACTCCATTTCATTTTTATATTGGTGGTATGTATATATTTTGTATTACGTTTATATGTATTAGAAAAAGGAGCCAGTGTGACAAGCACTAGCCCCTTAAGAGGAACCTATAATATGACAACCAATCATATCCTAAAGACACACTTACAACCACGAAAGTATGCCTTATCGGTCTCACAACCGACCGTACTAGAAAACTAGGAGAAATAAACTAGTACGAGGAGAAATTATTATGAAAATAAAAACAATCAGACATTACTATCAGTGTATAACTAGGGGTTTATTGGCACATAAACATATACACTGAATTGCACATCCGATTAATAATCGGGTTCCCTTATTGCAGATTTACACCCCTTAGAGCCACAAGGGATGCGAGCATTTTAAAAAAAGTACCGTCTCAACCCTTGGTATGACTGAGGTCTGTAGAATCCGAAAGCGTAACAATTTGAATAGGTAGCCAGTGGGAAACTAAAACATGGCAAGCAATAACAACACACTGTAACTCTTCCTATAGCCGAAGATAGGAACCCAGTAGTATCAACGGTTCATCAACACTATTGCGACAATTTCGAGTCAAAAACTACCATTCAAATATTTGAGTGGGTATCAAAAAAATACCTTCTACTATATAAGGCGTTGGGAAGCCAAAAAGTTGACCTGTTTTGACAACTTATTTTTAACCATCTACTACCATAGGGAGCAACCTTTATATAATGTATGGCTTTCTTACCACAATTTTTAAACATAAAAATTTAGACACAAATAAAGGAGGTAGCGTTATGCTACCCCCTTCTATATTTCTATGTTATTCAATGGATTGTATTTCTCGTTTTGTTCCTGTAAAGCCATTCCCCACATTGAGGTATACTTTTCGGTCATGCTGATATTAGTATGACGCAAAATGCGTTGCAAACTAAATGGGTCGCCTCCCGCAAGAAGATAACGCTGTGCAAATGTATGTCTAAATGTGTGCGCTGATAATCTCACGTCTTTAAATCCTAGCGCACTTTGTAAACCCTTGAAGATACCTTTACATGCTTCATATGACAATTGAACTCCAGACCTGTCTACGAATATATACTCTATATTAGAATTAAAATATTTCTCTTGGTACTTCTTCCAATCCATTAATTCTTCATACACTTTTTTAGACAATAGCACTGTTTCACTCTTTCGACCTTTCCCAAATACTGTGATATAACTATTAGTTACATCAGACCACCGAAGTCCCTGCATCTCTCCCAAGCGTATACCTGTCCCTAGCAAGAGTTTGATGGCACAGGTATTCCTCACACTTGTAAATTCGTGGTCTTTACGTTTTATACGTCTCAAGTATCGGAGCATCATACGAATATGGAAATCATTAAAAACTTCTATACGTTCATCTGTCTGTTGTTTCTTTAGTTTGAGGCATGGATTGTGTTCTATAAATTCATTTTCCATAAGATGATTAAAGAATGCTCTTAGATGTTTAATTTTGTTATTGATTGTATTTGAACCATTACCTAGTTCATTTTTACAATATGATAAATATAATCGTAGTGTATTCGTAGAGACCTCTTCTATATCTTGAATGTTATTCTCCCTCAACCATTCTAACCATCCCTTAAAGAAACTTCTGTAATTGGTGATAGTGTGTTTACTAACATTCATCAATTCTCTTTCATCCATAAAATCTTGTACAGCAAATTTAACTAATGTCATAGCGATTCCTCCTAAAGTGGAATCTACTACTACATATTCCTTAGAGTGCTTCAAACCCTTGATATATCTGACTTACACAATCAGTAACTTAGGTGATTCCTCGTAGGGTTATGGTGTGTACTCATAATAAGCAGGTATCCTGACTCATGATCATCGCTACTTTTCTCCTTCCCGTCGTTAAACAGTGGTCTATGAAAAGTCGCTCACATTTACAGTTGCGGGACAGTGTCGGATTTGCACCGACTTCCCTTTTAAGTAAATTGCACGCAATTTACACCTATTAATCCACGCTATTCAGTTGTCAAAGGAATCTAGTATTCCTATTAGATTATTAAAATACTCCACATTCCTGTTGAATTATTAAAATTAATTGTAAAGGTGTGTGGATTGAAAGTCAATTAATGTTAGTTTAAAAGTAAATTTTTCTTTTTTCTTCATATTTTTGCAAATAAAAAAAGAGGGAGATTATCCCCTCTATAGTCAGTATGTTTCCATTCTCCGAACACCAGCCATATTACCTTGACCACGTTTATATGATTTAGACGGTATAATTGCTGAAATTCTCATATTAACATCACCTTTTAATAATTCTTGATATACGTCTTTAAATGTATCTCTACTGAAATATAAATACCACGAATCTGAATATCCTCCGTCAATAGGTGTTAATTCTCCGCAAAAGAAATCCTTTTCATTAGTGTATCCGTAATTATAATAACTACATAACTTAGCAGTTCCATTTAAGTAGAAATCTTTATCTAAATTATTTGCTAAATCATATTGAACTTCTTTACCTGTTAAGTCAAGCAAATACCTATCAATAAATTTCTCATCTTCACTTGGTTCGACATATTCAGTAGCATACTGCTTGCCAGGATCAACATCTATTATTTTTTCTTGATAGTGTATACCTATTTTTAACATATTTATTTTTAAACATTTTTCTAACGCATCCTAAGATAAATACCGCAATCCCTTTTGAAAACTATACATATTATAGATTATAGATTATAGAAAGGAGGGATATTGTATGGAATACTGCGGAGAATTTCGCGAAGAGCGTCGCGAACGAAACCCATTCGCTTTTGTCGTTGTTCTGTTCATTCTTCTAATTATTGTCGGCGCTACTTTCATGAATAGAGGTTATTAATACCCTATATCTCCTAAAATGCTCATAACTATTGTAAGGTAATACTAATTTAACCTTACACCTCCAAATCTTTACTAAGGGTCACTATCCTCCGGGTGATCCTTTTAAATTCTCCTCTTTCAATTTCATACTCAACCGCCTAAGGCATAATAAAAAGCCACACCTTGTTAGATGTGACCTTTATGTATTTATAATTATATGCGAATATATACCTTACCATCTAAATCTACAGTCACTGATGTAATATTTAACGATTTTCCGTCTACAAATATATTCCTTGTTTGAATGATTTATTGAATTGTTTCATATTGTAATTAATATTCTTTACTATTATAGACTAATATATGTTCCATCTAGTCACCTCCCATATACCAATAATTGTAATACATTACACTTAACTAATCAGTAATAGGATTTTGCTATGCATACCACTTATTCGCCTTCATTCCCTGTACGGATAATGCTCCTGCAATAACTAGATTATCGTGATTTTTTTCTGTATTTCCTCGCTTATTACCTAACTTTCCATGTGTCTCTTCAAACATTTGCATCTGCTGTAAAGTCTGAATAACATAATATATTCCAGTTCTTATTAGTTTTTAACTCGGATTGTAGATACTCTTTTATTATTTCGTTATCCTCTTTCTCATTTTCACAGGTGTTAGGTGCTCCCACTCTTTATATAGTTGCTTTTTCGAAAGTATCTTCCAAGGATTAAACATCGTTTGTCCATGCTTATTAAAATATAGTTCTTCACCAATATGATAAGCTGCATGTTGAATAATACCATTTTCATCCTTCCAAATCACAATGTCGCCTTGTTGTATCCCTTCACCTAGGACCTCTTCATAGTTATACTGACTTAATTTTTCAAGAAATGTTTTTTGATATATCCATTCATAAATAAACCACTTTTGTTTCCCTTTTGAAATTGCAAACAAAACCGCTGCTAAACAATTTGCACCTTGACGATGCCCAAAAGTATTAGCAAATTGCTGTAGAAAACTAGGTAATGATTTTGGAGGTTCCTCACATTCTCCCTTATCCCACCATTCATAAACCATTGTTGTAAGTAACTGTTCTTTAAATGATTCGTCAAGACCTTCCCACATTGAACGCTGTATGATAACGTGCCCATTCTGTACATAACTCGAAGGTACTTTTTCTATCTCCTTTATAAATTTAACGGGGAGTACAAGCCCTCTTTCACATTGCACTTGAAAACTTAAAATCAATTGTTGGTCCTCTTTCGATTTGCTCTCAATCCATTCTTTTTCAGCAATAATTACATATTGTGCGTTCTTTATATTCCAGTATTCATAACTATTAACATAATTTAAATGCTGATATGTGCTGTGAGTATAAAACTCATCTATGGGCATTAACAATACATCTGTAAAGTCAATTTCATTAAGATGTTCTTCTGATAGAAAAAATAAATCTCTTTCAGGGACATAACTTTTCATCCATGACAGTAAGACTTTTTTTGTCGGTTTAATTATCATTATGTATTTCCCCCAACTTGAATTTTTTGGTTATTGTTTGAATAACTCTACTTGAACTTCTTCTATAACATGCCAAGGCCATTCAGAATCACTGGCTTTTGGGTCACTCACTTTCAACGCAAAAAAAGAACGACCAACAAACGAATTGAAACGTTGTTGATCGAGTTTATTAAAAGAATGAAACGTTTTTTATACTTTATGAATTTACAGGTGCGGGACAGTGTCGGATTTGCACCGACTTCCCTTTTCAGTAAATTGCACGCAATTTACACCTATTACTCTACGCTATTCAGTTGTCAAGAAACTGGAAAATACTAGATTTCTTTCCGTTAATAGTAAAGTACAGTATTTTTAAAGTCAATTGAGGCAATTAGATATTTTAAAACTACTCACTCAACTTCGGTGATTTTCGTAGTTTAGTTGCTTGTTCGAATGAAAATGCAAGTTTTATTAGAACATCTTCACTAAATGCAGTTCCTGCGAATGTTATGCCAAACGGTCTCCCAGTTTTCATATACCCTGCTGGGACGGCAATAGACGGATAACCAGCTTTTGCACTAATTGTCGAACCTATATATGATGGAAAGATAATCGCATCCAATTCATATTTTTTTAATGTATAATCGATTCCTTGTTCTTGAGAAAAATACAAATCCTCTAGTTTTGCATTTAAATAGTCAGAGTCTCTTAATGTGTTCGATAGTTTCTCTCTCAATTCCAATTTATCCTGACCATATTTTAACGACTTTCCTTTTGAACGTTTATTAAATTGAATTAACTCAGAGATAGAATGCACAGGCATGTGGGAAGGTAGATTTACAAGGAAATTATTTAAACTATGCTTTAATTCGTATTGTGGTACTCCCCATTTCCAGTCTCTATGAAAAGAAGGGATTTCGATGCCTTCAATAATATCGGCTCCTTGATCTCTTAAAACCTGAATTGCATTATTAAAAAGTGTTTCATCATATTCCTCTGAGTCATAATAAGCTTTTGAGGCATTATTATAAACACCAATTCTAGCGCCATTTAATCCTGTGGCCTCTAAAAAAGGGGTGTAATCCTTATATAACCTTCTTTCACTTTTATATGTAGCGACGTCGTCTTGATCTACTCCTGTTAACACGCCCAATAAAATAGCTGCATCTGTTACTGTTCTAGCCATTGGCCCTGCTGTGTCTTGAGAGTATGTAAACGGAATAATGCCCTGTCGACTAATGAGCCCAACAGTCGGTTTTATGCCAACTACTGAATTTGTAATAGCTGGACTTAAAATCGAGGCGTCTGTCTCAGTTCCAATTGATAAAACTGAAAAGTTCGATGCAACTGCTACCGCTGACCCTGAGCTAGATCCTCCCACATAAAGTTCTGGATCGCCATAAGGATTTAGTGTTTGGCCACCTCGAGAACTATAACCCGCCCACATCGTACTCGACATAGCGTTTGCTAATTCAGTCATATTTGCTTTCCCTAAAATAACAGCCCCTGCTTCACGAAGCTTTTTTACTAGAAATGCATCCTGCTTAGCTAAATAATTTTCCAATGCTATTACGCCTGCACTAGTGTGCATAAAATCTTTCGTTTCGATATTATCTTTTAAAACTACCGGAATTCCGTGTAAAGGCCCTCTAGCCCCTTTTGTTAGTCTTTCCTCATCTAATGCTTCAGCAATAAATATCGCTTCAGGATTAATTTCAAGCATAGAATTAATTTTCTGTCCGCCTTGATCATACTTAGCAATTCTGTGCAAATAATACATAGTTAATTCTTTTGATGTTATATCACCTTGTACCATAGCTGTTTGAATATCGATTACTGACAATTCTTCTTTAAGAAAACTATTAAAATTTATACCCATTTTCAAATCCCCCTCTTTCAATATTATACCAAAAAGGGAAACTTGTGCTTAAATTGTTTTTTTAACTATTGAAATTTCAAAGTTCATTCCCTCAGGCTCGTTACTTCATATATTTTCTGCCCCAATATTTGTAAATGTGTTATAGTTTAAATAAATAACTAATTATTCTGTTATTTAATTCGTTTTTGTGAGGTGAAGATATTGAAAAAATATATATTTGCAGGAGCTTTACTGGGAATTTTCTTTTTAACAGGGTGTGTAAATGAAAAAACAGAAAATGTAAAATCATCCAAACCATCGACCGATGAACAAACAGTAGAAAAAGAAAAAATCGTAGCTCCAACTCCTTTAAATTTAACGCAGGAACAAAAAGAAAAGTATTACGAGGAATATATTTCTCTTGTAGAGAAAGTGAACGAAGAATATCATGAAAACTTTGAAATAGAACCTATATCAAATTTTACTGATGAATACTGGGTTGAGGTTACTGATTTTAAAAAGATGTTAAAAGAAAGGGTAGATGCTTCATTTATCGTGTTAAAAAATAATGATGCGTTTGCTCCAACTTCAGTACCGAAAACAGTGGAAATACATACAGTTTCAAAGGTAGCGATTATTAGTTTTGAAGGCTCTTTTGATACACAGTTAAATTCAAATACAACTGAAAGTAGGCAGTTGTTTTCAGCTATGAACTCTCTATCTTCGAAAATTGAAAATGGTAGTGGTAACTGGATCCAAAAAGGATACAAATATACAATTGACGATGATGGTCGCTCTTATATCATTACTGTTGGTGGAAAATACTCTGAAAGTGGTGTTTCTTCTTCTCATTTAATTGATGTAGAATTTTATTGCAATAAGAATGGTGGTATTTTATGACCGACAATATTTAAGAAAAGAGCTTGCCTACGAGGTGATTGAAAATTGATTAATATCGAATTTGGAACATTTATACTTTTTCTAATTACGCTTGTTTTAGTAATTAGTATTTTTGGATTTGCCATTAGAAAGCTGTTAGGTGTTGAAAGAAAGAAATGGTTTTCTTATAATCACATTAACGAAAGACATAAAAAACTAGATTGGTCTGTACGAATAATATTTATGAGTTTATTTTTAATTAGTTCGTATTATATGATTGGCAACGATACACTTGGAATTCCTTGGTATTTCGAAACATGGTTTATCTTAATTGTCTTTTTTATAACATCTGAAATACTACGAGCATTTATGGAATGGAAATACGCTGAAAATAAAAGAGATTTTGTTGCTACTATCGCAGAAATGGTGTTAATGATTAGCATAGGATTTTTGACGATAACAACCGATTTTTTTGGCTTATTTAATATTTAATTTCGAAGCTATTTAAACCGATTAATTAATACACTTGATATAAAATAAAAAAGGCTATTTCGCAGAAAATCTATTCCTGTAAAATAGCCTTTTTAAATGAATACTATATTTCTTGCAATTATTGTCCACTAAATCTCTGTGTCAGCTTTTGTAAATTTTCAGCTTGTACACATAAATCTTGTGATACTACCATGTTGACCGCTTGCATGGAGGCACTTTGCTCATCTACTGACTGCAGAATGACCTCTGTATAATTAGACAAACTGTCCATTCCACTTGCGATTGTCGATACTAAGTTTGTAACCTCATTCGCGCTACTTGAAAGCTCTTCTGCTGTTGCGGAAATATCCTCAAGTTGGTTCGTCATTTTGCTAACATGCTGAGAAATCGTACCGAATGACTTTGTAGCCTCATCAATAACATAGACGCCCTGTTGAACGTTTTTAAAGTCCTCTTCGACAGAGGTAGCTACTTGTTTTGTATCACTTTCAATGCCAACTACCAGCTCGACAATTTGAATAGCCGAATGCTTAGATTGCTCTGCCAATTTTCGAACTTCCTCTGCGACTACGGCAAAGCCTTTTCCATGCTCTCCAGCACGCGCCGCTTCAATCGCTGCATTTAATGCAAGCAAATTCGTTTGATCTGTAATAGCCGTAATCATGTCTGTCATAGATTTGATATCTGTCATTTTTCCAGATAATTGCTGCATTAATTCACTTGTTTTTTCAGTAGAAGTTGAAATGAATTCCATCTGATTTTTAGCCACGTGTAAAATTTCTGCACCGTTGCCTGCAATGCCATTTGCTTCTTTTGCATGATCAAATACATCTTGCGTTGCCACGGTAATACGTTCAATGCCATCAGCAGTTTCCTGCATAGCAATAGCACTTTCATTTGCAGATTGTGCTGCTTTCTTAAGGCCATCAGTCGTATTCTCCATTTGTGAATCAACTTCGTTCACTGCATCTGTAATTTCATTTGTACTTGCTGATAGCTCCTCTATGCTCGCAGATAAATCTGAAGAACTACTTGCAATATTTTGTGTCATCGTATGTAATTGTTCCTTCATCTTTAAAAACGCTTTAGCTAAGTCTGATATCTCATCATTGGAATTAATTTCAATCGGAGCAGTACTTAAATTTCCACCAGCAATTGCTTGTGCAGATTCTGATAATTGTTTAATAGGCTTAATAATTTTAAATTTTACATAGAAAATACACGATAATGTCATCGTAATTCCTATTACTGTTAATAAAGTGGATAGCCATTTTAATGAAGTTAAATTTGCTAGGTCTACAATTAATATAACACCCATGAGAACATTTAAAGTAGAAAAGCAAATTATACTTTTTTTCCGTAAGCTCATACTAAATTCCTCCAACTATAATATTATTCCAACGTAGTTATTATAGTTTAATTCTCCTGAAATTCATAGAAAAAAGTCCAACTTTTGTAAGAGGAATGATATATAAAAGAGAAAGTACTTTCGTAGTATCCAAAATACATGGAGATGTGCTCTAAAAGTAAAAGCACTTTGCTTTAGACAAAGTGCTTTCATCATAAATTATTTTAATTTCATAATACTTGATCCGGCAATACCAGGATGTGTCATCTCATATGGATCTAGAATTAAATCTAATTGTTCTTTTGTTAGGACGCCTTCTTCAATGCAAAGCTCACGAATTGAACGACCAGATAAAATTGCTTCACGCGCAATTCGTGCAGCTACCTCATAGCCAATATGCGGGTTCACTGCTGTTAACACACCAACGCTTTTTTCCACATATTCTTTCATGCGATCTTCGTTTGCTTCAATATCCTTCAAGCAATTTTGTGTAAATGCTCGGAACACGTTATTCATAATGCTAATCGATTGAATTAAATTAAAGACAAGCACAGGCTCCATAACGTTTAATTCTAATTGTCCTGCTTCAGATGCTAAAGAAATCGTATGGTCATTACCAATTACTTGGAATGCCACTTGATTAAGAACCTCTGGCATAACAGGATTTACTTTCCCTGGCATAATAGAAGATCCAGGTTGACGAGCTGGTAAAATGATTTCCCCTAATCCAGCACGTGGTCCAGATGCCATTAAGCGAAGGTCATTAGCGATTTTCGACATATTAATCATACAGATTTTTAGTGCGCCTGATACTTCTGTATAAGCATCCGTATTTTGTGTTGCATCCACAAGGTGTGTAGCGCCTTTAAGCGGCAATCCTGAAATTTCAGCAAGATGAACATCAACTGATTGAATATAGTCAGGGAATGCATTTAATCCTGTACCAACAGCTGTTGCTCCCATATTTACATCATATAAATTTGGGCGAGTTTGGCGAATGCGCGCAATATCACGAGTGATCACACGGCAATATGCTTCGAATTCTTGCCCTAATCGAATCGGTACAGCGTCTTGTAAATGCGTACGACCCATTTTAATAACATGCGCAAATTGCTCTGCTTTTTGGTGGAACACTGCTTGCATGTTTTCCATTGTAAGAAGTAATTCATCTATCAAATTCAACACAGCGATATGAATAGCTGTTGGGAAAGCATCGTTTGTTGATTGTGACATATTAACATGGCTGTTTGGGCTAATTGTTTTGTAGTCCCCTTTTTCTTTGCCCAAAATCTCTAAGGCACGGTTAGCAATAACCTCGTTGGCATTCATATTAATAGATGTGCCAGCACCGCCTTGGATTGGGTCAACGATAAATTCAGCATCCCACTCGCCGTCAATAACTTCTTGTGCAGCCTCGACAATTGCATCTCCGATTTCTGTTGAAAGTAGGTGTACCTCCATATTACTCATAGCAGCTGCTTTTTTTACAATACCCATTGCTTTAATAAGAGCAGAGTGAATTGTATATCCTGTAATCGGGAAGTTTTCAGTTGCACGAAGCGTTTGAATCCCGTAATAAGCATTGCTTGGTAATGCACGTTCACCTAAAAAGTCTTTTTCTATACGTTGTGTGGACATAATTGTCGTCTCCTTTTATGTAATCCTCACACTTGATAGTAGCTAATTAATGCAGTATTGTAAACAGTCATTTTTCTGTAAAATGAAAAATCCCATGAAAAGATATTATTATTCCCTAAAAACCGAGCGCTACTTTGAAACTATTAAGACATATAAGATTACACACTTTTTACTTTGGTTAGCAGTTTTTCTCGTTTTTAAACAATTATGCCTCAGCATAATTGCGTACGGATTCGGCTTTTGGCTTGCTCAAAGAACTATTTTTCGATTCATAACAAGTCGGTTCATAATTATTAATCTTCACCAATCAGGCTATTCCAATGCAAGATAAATATTCCCATTCGTTCATTTAGCACAATAAAAAAGCTGAACTAATTGTTTGTGTTAGTTCAGCTAAATATAAACTATTTTAATGTGTACTATTCCAGGAACACTGGTGTTAATTCTTTTATTTATTAGAAGAAACTGTAAAACGACTGTTAACATGCTTTGGATTTTCAATTTCATCTAATACCGCAACGGCATAATCTGCATAGCTAACATAACTTTCACCAGCAGCATTTACTAATAAATGATCTTCTCCAGCAGTATAGCTACCTGTACGTGGACCTTCTGGATCAAAGAAAGCAGATGGGCTTAAAAATGTCCACGTAATAGTTGATCGTTGTAAGTCATGTAGATTTTCACCTTGGTTTTTAGCTGTCGCATAAAACATTTCAGGAAAATCTGGTGTATCCATTACGCGTACAGTTTTCTCTGGGTCTACAAACAGACTACCCGCACCACCGACAACAAATAATTTTGTATCAATATCAGTGAAAATATCGATTAAATGACGGCCAGCTTTCACATGTAATTCCTCCTGACCAAAAGGAGCCCCAAATGCATTTACGACTACGTCAAAGCCTTTCACATCTTCTTGAGCTAATTCAAATACAGCCTTTTCAATTACTGGAATATTTGCTGTTATTTTCGAGGCTGAACGCACAATCGCAGTTACATCATGGCCACGTTGTAGTGCCTCCTCTACAATTTTTTGTCCCGCTTTCCCTGTTGCACCAATTACCGCAATTTTCATATTTATAATTCCTCCTATTTTCCATTTGTAACTACTTTAGTTACAGGTTAGATACAAAAGACCGACTTCGTTGTTGTTAACGAAGTTGATCTAGCACATCCTGCAAAGTTTGTGCTTGTAGTTGTTCTTCCATTGCATCCCAAACAGATGTATAAACACCTTCCAATGTCCGTTGGATTTTTCGACCAACCGCACATGCTGGATTTGGCTCATCATGAATCGCAAAAAGCTGCTCTGGCCCATCAATCGCATGATAAATGGCTAATAGCGTTAAATCTTTTGGCTCCACTAATAGATCATACCCTGCAATTCCTGGTCGTGACGTAAGCAAGCCCGCTTTTTTAAGTACCCCAATCATTCGTCGCACGACAACTGGATTTGTATTCACACTACCTGCGATGAAATCAGACGTCAGCTGGCTTTTATCAGATGTTGTTGCAATGAGCGAAAGTATATGGATCGCTACCGAATATCGACTGTTCACCATATGTATCACCACCTGTTGTAACTATTATAGTTACAGGTTTAAATAAAAACAAGCAAATTGCTCTATTTGCACCTGTATTTATTTTATTCCGTTATCAAAGTATTATACGATAATTATAATTTCTTTACGTAAATAACTAATTCTTGTCGTAGTTCCCCATCTTCCTCATAAAAGTCTAAGTTATGAAATTCATACTTAAAATGGCCAACTGGAAACGTCACACTTTCTCCTTGTGCCGCAGCCAATATGCCTGCCACATCATGTGACACCATTTGCAAAAGCTCTGTACCCAAAACCGAATCTACAAAAATCACGTTCATAATAAAACACCTCCTCAGCTATTATAGCTCAGAAGGCGCTTACATTTATAGTCTTTCTTTATAACGTTTCAGACGAATATCCTCAACGACTTGCATCATTTTATGTATTTGCTCCTGTGTTAATTTTGTAGAGATGTGCGCTAGCTCATGTTGATGAATAAATTCCTCTTGTTGTTGAGGAGTACTGGTCAGCAATTTCGTCCTTAAACGTTGCTCACACCCTCTTCCGTCTATTTGAAAAATCAACGATCTCCTCACATCATTCACCTCTAAATTTTTATTAGGACTTCCATATTAAAACTTATATCGGAAAAATTTTCATGTATTTAAATATCCTTCATATAAAGCGCTAGGGGATTTAGCTCTAAATAAATCAAGCTCTCTCTTTTGGCGGTAGTATCCAGCTATTTGATCGGTTCTATTCGTCGGTTCGGCCTTTTATCCGTCGCTTGATTGGTTCTTTCCGTCGGTTCGCGTCCGCTATCCGTCGCTTGGACTATTCTTTCCGTCACTTTGGCCATTCTTTCCGTCGCTCTGATCTCTTTTCGTCACTTTGACGGTTCTTTCCGTCGCTCTGATCTCTTTTCGTCACTTTGACGGTTCTTTCCGTCGCTTCGACCCTTCTTTCCGTCGCTCTGCCGGTTCTATCCGTCGCTTCGACCCTTCTATCCGTCGCTCTGTATTCTTTCCGTCACTTTGGCCATTCTATCCACGATTTTGCCGGTTCTATCCACGACTTCGGCTCTTCTATCCACGATTCTGCCGGTTCTATCCACAAATTCGACTCTTCTATCCGTCGCTCTGTATTCTTTCCGTCACTTCGACTCTTCTATCCGTCGTTCTGACTGTTCTTTCCGTCACTTTTGCCTCCGCTTTCCGTCGCTCTGATCTCTTTTCGTCACTTTGCCTCTGCTTTCCGTCGCTTTGACGATTCTTTCCGTCGCTTCGACCCTTCTATCCGTCGCTCTGCCGGTTCTTTCCGTCACTTCGACTCTTCTATCCGTCGCTCTGACTGTTCTTTCCGTCACTTTGGCCATTCTTTCCGTCGCTCTGATCTCTTTCCGTCACTTTGACGGTTCTATCCACGAATTCGGCTCTTCTATCCACGATTCTACCGGTTCTATCCACGAATTCGGCTCTTCTATCCATCACATTGGCCTTTTATCTGTCGCTCTGTATTCTTTCCGTCACTTCGACTCTTCTATCCGTCGCTCTGTATTCTTTCCGTCACTTCGACTCTTCTATCCGTCGTTCTGACTGTTCTTTCCGTCACTTTTGCCTCCGCTTTCCGTCGCTCTGATCTCTTTTCGTCACTTTGCCTCTGCTTTCCGTCGCTTTGACGATTCTTTCCGTCGCTTCGACCCTTCTATCCGTCGCTCTGCCGGTTCTTTCCGTCACTTCGACTCTTCTATCCGTCGCTCTGACTGTTCTTTCCGTCACTTTGGCCATTCTATCCACGATTTTGCCGGTTCTATCCACGAATTCGGTTCTTCTATCCACGATTCTGCCAGTTCTATCCACGAATTCGACTCTTCTATCCGTCGCTCTGTATTCTTTCCGTCGCTTTGCGTCCGCTATCCGTCGCTTCGCGTCCGCTATCCGTCGCTTGGACTGTTCTTTCCGTCACTTTGGCCATTCTTTCCGTCGCTTCGACCCTTCTATCCGTCGCTCTGATATCTTTCAGTCACTTTGCCTCGATATCCGTCGCTTGAACTGTTCTTTCCGTCATTTTGGCCATTCTTTCCGTCACTTTGGCCATTCTATCCGTCGCTCTGTATTCTTTTCGTCACTTTGCCTCCGCTTTCCGTCACTTTGGCCATTCTTTCCGTCGCTTCGACCCTTCTATCCGTCGCTCTGTATTCTTTCCGTCACTTCGACTCTTCTATCCGTCGCTCTGACTGTTCTTTCCGTCACTTTGGCCATTCTTTCCGTCGCTCTGATCTCTTTCCGTCACTTTGACGGTTCTATCCACGATTCTGCCGGTTCTATCCACGAATTCGGCTCTTCTATCCATCACATTGGCCTTTTATCTGTCGCTCTGATATCTTTTCGTCACTTTCCTTCTGCTATCCGTCGCTCTGATCTCTTTCCGTCACTTTGCCTCCGCTATCCGTCACTTTGCCTCTGCTTTCCGTCGCTTTGGCCATTCTATCCGTCGCTCTGATCTCTTTCCATCACTTTGCCTCCGCTATCCGTCACTTTGGCCATTCTATCCGTCGCTCTGAAATCTTCCCTCGCATTGCCTCAAATTTCCATCGCTCTGACTTCTATCCCTCGCTCCGCCAGTTCTTTCCGTCGTCCCAACTCTTCTACTCGACGCTTCGCAGTTAGTTCGCTTTAAAAAAACAGCAACCAAAACGGCTGCTGCTTCAGTTTAAACGGCAATTGGAGCTTTAATTGTTGGGTGTGGATCATAGCCCTCAATCGAAAGATCTTCGAGTTCTATGTCAAAGATTGACGTTTTATTTGGATTAATTTTTAAGGTTGGTAGGTCCTTAGGCTCGCGTGAAAGCTGTTCTTTTACTTGCTCCACGTGATTTAAATATATATGAGCATCCCCAATGCTGTGAATAAATTCGCCAACTTCTAAACCACATTCATGTGCAATTAAATGTGTCAGTAATGCATATGAGGCAATATTAAATGGACAGCCTAATAATGTATCTAGGCTTCTTTGCATTAGCTGACAGCTTAATTTTCCATTTGCGACATAAAATTGGAACATCACGTGACAAGGAGGTAATGCAGCTTTACTGCCTTTTGCTCCTGCATTGATAACATCCTCTGGATTCCATGCATTGACAATAATGCGTCGTGAATCTGGATTGTGTTTAATTTGATCGATTACATCTTGCAATTGATCGATGCTTTCCCCTGTTGATGTTGTCCAATTACGCCATTGCTTGCCATAAACATTACCTAGCTCGCCGTATTTACGTGCAAATTCATCGTCTGTTAAAATACGCTCACAAAATGAAGCTAACTCTTTTTTGTAGTCAGCATTGAAAGACTCGTCCACTAAGCAACGACGGCCAAAGTCTGTCATATCAGGACCTGAATATTCATCAGACTCGACCCATTTTTTAAAAGCCCATTCATCCCATATATGATTATTATTTTGCAGTAAATAACGAATATTTGTGTCCCCTTTAATGAACCAAAGTAGCTCACTTGCTACAAGTTTAAATGGTACACGTTTAGTCGTTAAAAGAGGAAAGCCCTTGCTTAAATCAAATCGCATTTGATAGCCAAATACACTATATGTACCCGTACCTGTACGATCTTCTCTTTTCACGCCATTCTCTAGTATATGTTGTAGTAAATTTAAGTACGCGATTTCTGGATGCGCCATGTTAATCAACAGCTCCTTCAAGTATGCTGTTGACCATTATAACATCTAGGACGTCCAAAAATAAAAACAATATTTACATTTCTGAGCCAAAAAAATTGTTTTCTAGCTCTTTTGAGATTTCACTCTCAATTGTGAAAAAAAACGTTGGTAACAAAATAATATTAAATAAAATAGGAACGATAATCAGTAAAAGATCCATCCCTGGGGAAAAATAGACACTAAAAGCAGTCAGTAACCCTGATATGACTAAAAATAAAATTTGGACACCGATAATCATTAACGGAATGATTTGGTACATATAGTTAAGCTTTCGGAACTGATGCATGTTTTCTGGATCTTCTATAATTCTCTTTTTTAAGCGCCTTGATAAAACTATACAGGCGATAAGCTGTGCAATAATAAAGCTTAAATAAATAACACTATGTAAAACCATTTGCCCTTTCATAACCGTGCCATTAAAATGTCCTACCCGCTGCTGTAGTAGCTTGTTAACCGCTCCCTCATAAACATATTCCTGCTTACTAAAATATGTGGGCGGTTCCACAAAGCCGAGCGTTGCCCAATCCTTTGAGTTGGTTTCCCAGTCGATTAATTTGCTTGCCAAAATACGCAGTTGAATAGCATCATTTTCACCAAACATTCCTACTAAAAAAGTATATGGTATCGCTACCTTCATTTGCCCATTTTGCTTTTCATTAATTAAATCTTTAATGGGAAAAGTATACGTAACATCTGTCTGGTGAGCTTCATAACGAGCGTCCCCGATCTTCCAATGACTTTCTAAGGAAGATTCAATATTATTCTTCATTTCAGGATACGGCGTATCATTATGTAAATGCTTAGGAATCTTATAGACAAAACGATTGTCACCCCCAATAATGCAAATATCAACTTTCACCGCATCATTCTCAAAGTTCTTAGCGATTATTGTACTCGGGTACGACATTATGACGACTAGAAAAAAAAGGATTAGTGGCAATCCTTTCTTTTTCACGCAACGATCCCCCTTTTCGACACATATGCTAGATTTACACTATCATAGGCAATACCGAAAAAACCACTTCGTTTTTCCGAAAAAGCAATAGTGGTTTTCCGAAACACCTTATTTCGGTATTCCAAAATTACTAAAAATTATGGATAATAAATAGGTAATTAAGATTGAAATGGGGCAATATTATCATGCAAATATTTGAGAGAAAACGATGAGTAAATGGACATATAGTATTTTCATAACCTACCTACTCCTCGGTATTTATGTGCTTGTAGTGGCAATGCGAATCCCTTTAATTGGTATTTTAGTGGACACAACTAGTCAAAAACCGGTCATAACTGAGTTCTATTACTCAATATGGGCCGAGCAAAATAACATTGAAAAAGGCGATCTTTTACTGACAATCGATGGCAAGCCTGCAGAAAATGTTCGTTCTATCCAACTCAATTCTTTCGTTAGAGGTGCTAAAGAACTGACGTTTATGAAACCTAATGGTGATGTTCATACTGTTAAAGTTAAGCATAAAGATATTCCGGAAGAATTTTATTTACAAATTATTTTTCCGCTGTTTTATTTTGTCCTATCCTTTGTAGTTGCCATCTATTTATGGCAAAGAAATAAAGATAATCAACTAACTAGTTTACTAACATTATTTTTATTAACTTGTTCTTTGACTTATATAAGTTGTGGAGCCTCAAGTAGAGGAAATTTAATTGGAGAAGCAGTAATAGGTATTGGTATCGTTTTATGCATGTTACTTTTTATTCACTTTTTACAATTTTATTTCCGATACCTCCATCTAAAATGGTCGTACCTCAATACCAAATGGCTTTATTTATTACTACTACTTATACCTTGCTGTAATTTCATAATGAGAGTTAAGTCTGATTTTAGGGTAATAACAGCATTAATTTATTTAGGCATATTTGCTGTACTTGTTCTCTATGCCATCTATATTTTACTAATGAGTTATTTACGAACTAAACTGGCAAAAATCCGTCTGATCTCCATTGCATTTATTACGCCTTTTTTGCCGTTTTTACTATGTTTCGTTATACCCGTAATTTTAGGTCAGAACCCTATTTTTCATGGTGAGGTAGCTGCATTATTTTTATTGTTTATTCCTTTTTCTTTTATTTTCATTCAAGTGAACGAACGATTATTCGATATTGAATATCAATTATCTCGTTTGCGCTATTATTCAACACTTGCTTTTTTTAGTGCATTAATCTTAACTACAGGTATTACCATATTATTTATTGATACATTATCGATTATTCAAATTACGAGCGTCTTTATACTTATATTCCTCGTTATTATTGCTAGCTTTTATATAAAAGAGCAGCTTGATTTTAAGTATCGAAAAATTATTTTTTCATCTTCTGGCAATTATGTACATAATTTATATGCTGCCGTTAATCGAATGGGTAAAGCAAAAGATCAGCAAGAATTGCTGGATCAATTTAAATATGAGATAACAGAAAAGCTTGGTACTACAGCTTTTACGATTACAACTATAACGGAAGATACGCCATTCACTCGCGGTGAAGTCAACTTTGGGAATAACATGACTCACCTGTTATTACATGATACAGGTGAAGAGAAAATCATGTTAAACATTCAACATGCATTACAAAAAGAAGAGCTTCTTTGGTTAGAGTTACTTGCCCTCTATGTTTCAATGTTTATTGATAATTTAAAGCTCATAGAAGATTTAGTATGTGAAATAAGGCTTATGAAGGATCACAATGATACACAGCTTCCTTGGCTCGATAAATTATTATGGAATATCATTGAAAAGGAAAAAAGTATTTTAGCGCAGGAATTACATGACACTATATTACAGGAACAACTTCATTTAGCGAGAGAGTTAGATGTACTTGCTAGCTCACCTAATATAAAAAAAGATAAGGTATTAGATATTCGAGAGCAATTGCTAAATGCATCGAAGGATTTACGTGAGTATTGTGAAAATCTAAGCCCCCCATTGCTTGACACATTTGGGCTTCAAATCGCCTTAAAAAAACTGATTCAAAAGGTGAAAATACGTGCCGACTTTTTATTAAACGCCCAAATAGAACGCGTCCAATTTCAGGATGCAACCTTACATTTAGTCGTCTATCGCCTTGTGCAGGAGCTTTTAAATAATGCCATTAAGCATGCCGAGGCCACTGAAGTTTCGCTAAAACTACAAGTGATCGATTGCGGTTTTATCCTACAATACGAAGATAATGGTATTGGCTGCGATATTGAAGATTTAATGCAATCTTCAGCTTCAATGGGTATTAACGGTATTCGAGAACGAGTCCGTGCTTTTAATGGAGACATCACGATAACCTCCAATCATAATGAAGGAATGCAAATATTTATTCAAATACAAGAGGACGTGGAATCATATGATTAATATTCTTATTGTAGATGACCATCCTGTCGTTTTAGATGGTACAAAAACATTATTACAGGATTTAATAAATGTTCATATCGACACAGAGCAGGATAGTGCCGCTGTTCTGTCTAGAATGGATGCTCAAGCTTTTCAATTATTTTTAATCGATATAAATATGAAGCCAATCAATGGCATCCAGCTTTCAGAAATGATTAAGAAAAAGCAACCAGAAGCACTGATTTTACTCTACACTGGCTATGAGCTTTCCGATTATTACGAATTACTTATTGAAAAAAAGGTCGATGGACTATTATCAAAGCTTGCCACGAAACAGCAAGTTATTCAAACCATTGAAGCCGCACTAAGAGGTGAGATCTTGCTAGCAGCTGATTTTTTAGATTTTGTACAGCAGCGCATCAATTTACCAAATATGCAGCAAGAGATTTTACTAAGTGACAAGGAACAAGAAATATTACAGCTTGTCGCACAAGGTTGTACGAATAAAGCAATTGCTTCAGCCATTGGGGTCACACAGCGCACTGTAGAAAATTATTTATCCAAACTTTTTGTCAAACTAAAGGTAGAATCTCGTGCAGAGGCTGTAATCGTCGCAAAAGAGAAGGCATGGATCAACTAATTATCGTTAAATTACGTTAATGTAAATTTTATATTACTAAAATCGGAATATACTGGATAAATGTCTGGAACTGTTATATAATCAAAACAATAATTACATTACTTCATCTTAACCGCTAAAATCACGTATTCAAAAGTAATACGAGCTTTTGAATATGTGATTTTTTTGCAAGTTATCGAAGCAATATGATTGTTTAATTTTTTTGGGAGGTTGTTCACATGACACAAGGTACAGTAAAATGGTTTAACGCAGAAAAAGGTTTTGGTTTTATCGAGGTAGAAGGTGGAAATGATGTATTTGTACATTTCTCTGCTATTCAATCAGATGGCTTTAAAACTTTAGAAGAAGGCCAAAAAGTTGAGTTCGGCGTAGAAGAAGGTAATCGCGGACCTCAGGCTACTAATGTTGTAAAGCTTTAATTTATAGCTTTAGCATGTAGAGTGCAAAATTCAAGAGACATCCAATTATGGATGTCTCTTTTTTAGTTAACTATATTCAACTTAGCCCCTATGCGTAAGAATGTAACCCTGCAATGACTAAATTTACAAATACTTGATTAAACACGATAATGCCAAATCCAATAATCGCTAACCAAGCTGTCTTTTCCCCTTCCCAGCCTTTAGAAAGTCGGAAATGAAGGAAAGCGGCATAAAATAAAAATGTGATAAGTGCCCACACTTCCTTAGGATCCCAACCCCAATACCTACTCCAAGCAATCTGAGCCCAAATCATGGCAAACAAAAGCCCACCTAAAGCAAACAATGGGAAACCTATAACAACTGCTCGATATGTAATTTCATCCATTAATGCTGGTTGTACACGGTTTGTTAATGGCTTTAATAAAACAATTAATCGTCTTCTCGTAATAAGTACAATCACCCCATATAAAATTGTTCCAACGATAAATGACCATACAATAGAATTCAATTTCTTCGCATCTAACTTATTAGTAATCTGCAAAGCGCCAACCTGATCCCCACTAGTTGTAACTGCATCTTTATTGACAATCAGCGGTGTCATCGTATAAACGGCAGTTTCTTTCTTCTCTAGCTTATTTTCAAATTGAACCTCGATTTTATCTCCTGCTAAATTAAAATAAGTGCCCACCCCGATAAAGCCAATCACGACAATTAAACAATACATAACAAATTCCAAGGCAACTGTACTCATCGAAAATTTAGAAACATCTAATGTTCTTAATAAATAAATAATACCCGTTGCGAACGAAATCGATAAAATAGCACTTGAAAATGCAACTGTCATCACATGAATCGTTAACCAATTGCTTTGCAGTGATGGAACAAGTGGTGAAACCATTTTTGTAAAAACGCTTCCATAACCGAGAATAATTAATGACACAGGGATGGTAAACAAACCTACCACAATTTGCTTATATAAGAAATGAATGATCAAATAGCTACCAGTAAGCATGATGCCAAAGAACGTCATAAACTCATACATATTACTTACAGGTGCATGATCAACAGCAATCCACCTTAATATGAAATACACTAGCTGTAAAGCAAAAGCAATATATGTAAGTAGAAGCCCCACTTTTCCAAACATCTTTCCTTTTGATTTCACGGCAAGCCCAATCGGTATAATGGCGATCAGTAGTAAAATAAATGCCAAGAACAATGAATTACTACTTAAACTTAATAATGATTCTTTACTCAATGTAACATCCTCCAATGTATTTTTTGGGAAACCGCATAATTACTCCCAATAAAAATAACGTCATTCATTAAAATAAGTGCCATCATTTACCTCTAGATAATTTTATTTTTTTGAATTGTTACAATTTTATGGCGTAAAAACGTCCTCATGTCAAAAAACCATCTATACAATTTATATAGATGGGGATTTACAAAAGTTGGCATGCCTCTATCTACATATTACTAAAAATTGAAATAAAAGTCTATTTCTTTTAAGGTGGCTATGTGACAATAAATATGCGCAAATGTTACATAACGTTATGTAAGACAAGTGGAGGTTTACTATGAAACAAAATATTTATGACCATGCGGAATTTTTCCGTCAATATAAAAAGTTACGTCAAGCACCATACAACTTCAATAATTTACTTGAACAGCCAGCGTTAAAATCCTTACTTCCTAATTTAACTAATTTACAAATGCTTGATATCGGCTGTGGAATGGGAGAATTCGCGTACTATTGTATAGAGAACAATGCACAACATGTAACGGCTATTGATGTTTCAAAAAATATGCTGGCAATTGCTCAACATGAACATGCCCATCCGAATATAGACTATTATTTGCAAGCAATAGAAGATTATCATGCAGAACCTAATAGCTTTGACTGTATAACAAGCTCCCTTTCCTTGCATTATATAAAGGATTTTAGTGCAGTGGTTGGTAAAATTGCGAGCATGCTTCGCCCGGGTAGCGTTTTTGTTTTTTCTGTAGAGCATCCGATTGTTACAGCCCGTAAAACAATGGAGGATAATTGGCTTTATGATGACAGCGGGAATAGGAGCCATTACGCAATTGACAATTACCATGATGAGGGTCTGCGTGAGCAAACTTGGCTTGTAGATGGTGTTGTTAAGTATCATCGTAGCATCACTACAATCATCAATACATTAATCGAACATGACTTAACAATAGAAAAAATGCTAGAGCCTCTTCCTGATTCAGAAGCCAGTCAAAAACTGCCTTCCTTAGAAAAAGAGTATCGTCGCCCTTCCTTTTTATTAATACGCGCAAGAAAATAACCTTTCATAATTGCAAGTCTCGTAGCAGTACCCTACTGCCCGAGACTTGCTTTCTACTGCTTTAATTTCACATAAATAATTTCTGGATCGCCTTCGTCTAAGTTTTCAATATACCCACTTTTTATAAATCCCGCCGTTTCAAATACTTTATGCATACTAGTATTTGATTGGTTAGTAGAAGAAAAGATTTTTGGAGTGGTAGACTTCTCTACATAAAAATCTAATAATGCTGTGGCAATGCCCTTTCTTCTTTCAGATGGCTTAACAATAACTAATGAAATGAAGCTATTGTCAAAAAAGTCATTCGTAAAAATAAGAAAGCCAGCAATCGCTTTTCCACTTTGTTGAATGATACAACGCTTCTCGTTAATTGCAGTACGCAAATATTCCTTTCTCGAAAAATCTCCAATTACTTCTTGATCAATCCCACATATTTCATCGAAATGGTCCATACGCGCTTCCACCAATTCTGTTCACCTCATTCTTTTATAGCTAAATTAGTTGTACGAAGAAAAGATTTTCTAAAATACACCATTTCTAATCTAGTTTTTCTCCTTTAATTTTACCCATGTAATAACTCATCACTTTAATCTCACCTCTGAACCCTTTTGCCAGCCTTCCTTCATCGACAAAACCGCATTTTTTATAAAGTGACTGCGCGGCAGTATTCGGTTGATTTACCCCTAACACAAGCTCATTGATATTTGGAAAATGCTGCAAAACAAAGTCCGGCAAAATCTGTAATGCCGCTTTTGCATAACCTTTCCCTTGTTCATAAAAGTCTGTCGAAAAGGCGCGGATTAAAATTGCGTGTTCATTTGAGGAATATGGCTTGACACCATCATTTTCATGTAACACAAAGAAGGTTACGAGCTTGTCTTCATCTAATACAAGAATGGCATGACGATTTTTATCCTGCTTCACAAGTTCAATGCTCTCTTTCGGAGACATCGTATAGCGAAGCTGCTCCTCTGTGATTGTGTATCGTTCAATTAAGTGATCATCATTTTCTTCGTAAAATTTTAATCTCATCGAAGCTCTCCCTTTCATCTTTAGTCCTCGTAATCTACCTAGATTGGTCTTGGCCCAGTTGAATCTCTTAATAATATATTGAATAAATGACAAATATAATGTATTCTAACATGATTTAGAAATTTATTGTGGAGTAGGTGTAAATTTTGGAATTACTAAAGAGAGCACAAGAGCGAAAAGAAACTGCCTCGCTCATTCTAAAAGAATTGGCACTACTAGAAAAATGGAATACAATTGGTCAAGCTTATGTTGTCGGCGCTACAGCGTATGATTTACTAGTGGATCAAGATATCGATATCGAAACATTTTGTGTTCGCCCGAATGTAGCGGAAGCCATGTCGATATTAGCGGACTTAACTGGCAATCCGAAGGTTTTAGAATTAAAGTATCGTAATTATTTGGAAACGCCATTTAATGGTTACTATTTTAAAATACAATATGAGCATGCCCCATTAGAAATTTGGAATATTGATATGTGGCTGTTTTCCGAAACAGGAAAAGGTCCTCTATCAAGGGATTTAGTATCGTTAATGAACGACTCCTTAACAATAGAGAGTCGAAAGTATATTTTAAATATAAAAGAAGAACTGCTAAAGAAATCCATGGTACTTCCTTCGATTTATGTATATGAAGCAGTGTTAGATTACGATATTCGGCGCATAGACGATTTTCTAAATTGGATGGAGAAACAAAATGTAGATAGCCAAACCAATTGGCGTCCTTCAAGAAAGTTATAATTTATATAGTTTCATCACTAAAAGTTAGAGATGACATTTGTTAAAAAGTATTTCTTGTATATAAGTTGATTAAAGTGGAGACTGTGCGACTCCTTGGGGATCAGCGTCACAGATGTGACCGTGGAGCGAAGCGTCAGCGACCACCCTACGTTATTGTGATGAATTCATTTTTGTATGAATACTTTGAAGATTTATCGGAACAATTTTGTATGAATACTTTGAAGATTTATCGGAACAATTTCAGAAAGCGCTCAGTCAGAACGGAAATCAACTCACTTTATGGAGTTTGAAATATTTGTTTCTACTAATTACCAAAAATGCTACTATAATGATATCTAAACTAAAGGAGTTGGGCATATGAGCGCAGAGATTGCAGTAGATGTTTGTTTATACAACAAATAATCCAAGGGATGTAAACTCTAACTGCAGCCCTTGAACAAGGGAGAAAACAAATGGAAAATTATTTTAAAGAATTTCTTACTGGACAATCTATTACTTTACAGCAAATGACTTCTTCCGACTTAGAAGCATTTGTAAAAATCGAAAGTGAAAAGAATACGTTGTTACTTGCCAATGACGATATTCCCTTTCCAAACACCTTTGAGGATCATGCTTCATTCTTTCAAAGTATTAGTGGAAAAAAAGAGGAATTTATCTTCGGTATATTCGAAAAGTCGTCTAATGAGCTTATCGGCTCCTGTGGCGTCTATGGAATCAACTGGAAAAATAGTACTTGCTTTGTAGGTATCTCAATTGGCGAACAATGGCACGGCAAAGGGCTTGGCACCGATGCCATGAAAACTCTTATTCATTTTATTTTTAATTATATTTCCATTAATAAAATTAAGCTTCAGGTTTTTAGCTTTAATAAAGGCGCTATTCGTTCCTACGAAAAGTGTGGCTTTACAAAAGAAGGTTCTCTACGAAATGAGATTTTCCGCTTCGGTCAATTTCATGATGTAGTTTTATTTGGTCTATTACGAGAAGATTGGAATCAAATTGGATAAGTAATTTTCCGCAGGTGGTAGAAATACTTCTGACTTCTCGATAAAATGAACCAAGGGGCCGTCAATAGACAGCCCCTTCCCCTATTCTTCCCAAATTCTTCGAACATCACTTAACACAAAATGCTGAAATGTTAATTGATACACATCAGGCATTGAAAGTTTTTTCCAAAACGAGTAGTCACATTGCGCATCAAAATACTGCATCATCAAGACCATAATATTGCCATGTGTACCAATCACTATATTGTCATTTGGATGTGCAAGTATAATTTTTTGTAAGCTGGTAATAGCTCGTTCCTTTGCGGTTTCATTAGATTCTCCACCATCAAATGCGAAATTCGGGTGACTCCTTACTTGATGAATGGCAGCGTCAAAATCAAGTATATTTCCATTAGATAATATTCTTTCTTTAAAGGAATCCATCGTTTTTATCTGTAATTTATGTTCTTGTGCGATGCCCTCCACCGTCTGAACGGCTCTTTTATATGGACTTGAATATATCGTATGGATATTTTTATTTTCAAATAATCTAGTAACACGATCCCTATCCTCAAACCCTTTACTAGAAAGTGGGCGATTGTACTCATCAGCGCTATAATGAGAATGCGCGTGTCTTACAAAATATATGACAGTCATTATAGTTCCCTCTATTTTTCTTCAGATTTTGCCTTCTTTTCTTTCATATAATTGTATAGATCAACCTTCCACATACTATCTTCTCTTAATAAGGCATATGTCTTGAGGTAGTGCGAGCTTCCGAAAATTATCTCTAATTGAACAATTGCTATACTTTCGGTACTAGAATCTTTATTCAAAGAAATACTATCGTAGTATCTGTACATTAAATAATTTTGTATATCCTCATCTAATAAATAATCTATATACTCTGCTATAAAAGTTTCTTTATCTGGAAGTTCATTGTTATTGTAGGTAATTGCATAGAGTTTATCGAAATTATGCTCAAATATTAAATTCATCATAATTAACACCATTTCCTCTGGTGTAAAAGTCTTTAGACTATTAATATTCCCTTTTTTCAAGAAATCTTCATATAAAGCTCTTTTTTCCTCTGACAATTTCTCTAAATATGTAAAATCATAATGCTTATCGATAGTTGGAGGCGTTTGTTTTGATTCTTCCACGTGTTGAATGGAATGGTTAGTAACCACTGTTGATTCTGAAGATTCTCCTTCTTTTGTTTTCACTTCTGAAGATGCTAATAATATTAAACTAGTAACAATCATAATGCTTATTAAAGGCAACCTTAACTTCAACACCATAACCTCCCCCTATCATATCAATTATGCAAACTCTATTTACCCATCATTCCGTTTATTTCGAAAATTCTCAACATTATGAACCAACATGAAATCTCCTCAATAACAAACAACAAAGAAGTTTATTTGATAAATTGTGACAAGATACGAAGACCATTAAAATTACAGTAGATTTCGACATTAGTTTTTTATAGTAAAAAAGGAGTAAAACTATTAAATATCACTCTTTGCCCGTTCTTATATTTGGCCAAAAAAAAACCCTAATATTCTAATGTAGAGGGTGATAAAACACATAATTCATACAATAAAAGGATATTTAAATAGGCTGAAATACCCTGTGTTAAAATTTCTTATTTTCCCATTATATAATTATGATTATATTTTTCTATGACTAAATTACGAATTTCTCAACCTATACACAATGTGACATATTTTTCGTTTTAGGTGAGATACAATGAAAAAGTTGAATCGAGGTCAATGTATTTCAAGAATATGAAGAAAAAATTTTAGGGGGAAAAGATTTTGGTTAAGATATCGTTTAAACAATTCTTGAAGATGGAGATTGAAAATAAAAGGAAAGATATGTATAAAAAGGCTATGGATTTAGGTTTCACCCATCCTAGCGTGGTAGATTGTAGTCAAGAATTAGATGTCCTACTAAATAAATATTCAAAAGCGATCAATAAAGCCAGCTGAAACGATTTCCGATGATTCGACTAGTTTTACCCTGTATTAGGTTCCGATTATAGAATAGATAGCAAATTCCTATTGATGTTGTAAAGATACGTATAAATAACATAAAAATGGGATATCTTCTTTATGACAGGAAAAGGAGGCCTAAAAATGCAGGTATTTTTTTTATCATTGGTCGTTTCGAGCTTTTTACTACAGCAGCCTCAAGATTCAGTAGAAAATACAGCACCTATTCTTTGCATATCTTCTGGAACAACATCTTATAAATATCCTAATAATCAATATCAGACATTTCGTACTGAGAATGATTTTTATCATCAAATAGACAAGACAATCTATGAGGAGTATAACGATGCTACCTTAAACATTCGTCAAAAAATAGCCTTTAAGGACGTACCTAAGGCTGAGGAGACATTTCATCTAAAAACTAATTTTATACGTGAAAAAATAGACCTCACTCAACATACTTTTATTCATCCCAATCGACAAGTATATTTTTTAGCATCCTTTAAGCAAAATAATCAGGAGACTTATTATAAATACCTGGTCATTGACGCTGAGACCCAAACTATCCTTTTAGGAAATAGTAATTATCAAAGTGATTCCATCAATTAAATCTATTTTGTTTGTTGTTTAGTTTATTGTATGCTTGAAAATTTGATAATAGTAGCAAAATCGATGAAAAAATCAATATTTTCCAGTAAATTTAGAAAAACATATATTACAACATACATTTCATGGCTGTTATTAGCTCGACTCGAGGGAGTAGTGACTTACCTCTGGAGTCGAGCTATATTAATATAAGGAATGGTTTAATCCCCTTTTAAGATAAGGCTTTTTGCTGTATTTCTTGCTTTAGTTCCTCTATAAACTGTTGCAATGGTTTTTCAATTAATGCTTGCTGACCATATTTACGAACAGTGACATGTTGATGATCCATTTCTTTATCACCAAGCACTAAAATATACGGTATTTTTTTCATTTGAGCTTCACGAATTTTTTTACCAAGCTTTTCTTGCCGATTGTCAATACTTACACGGATTTGTTCCTTTTGTAAAGCATCCACTACTTGCTGAACATAATCTTGATGTGTATCTGCTACCCCGATTACTTTTACTTGTTGAGGTGCAAGCCACGTTGGGAACGCCCCTCTGAAATGCTCAATTAATATGCCTAAGAAGCGATCAATTGAACCGAATACCGCTCGATGAATAACGACAGGTCTTACTTTTTCATTCTGTTCATTGATATATGTTAAATCGAATTTCTCAGGTAGTTGGAAATCGAGTTGCACCGTTGCACATTGATGACTGCGATGTATGGCATCTTTAATATGAATATCAATTTTTGGTCCATAAAACGCTCCGTCGCCTTCATTAATTGTAAAAGGAAAACCTAGATTAGTTAGTACGTTTTCTAATGCAGCTTCCGCTTCATTCCAAAGGTCAATATCGCCCATATAATCAGCTGGACGTGTTGATAATTCAATATCGTATTGGAAGTCAAAAACCTTGTATACCTCATCTATTATTTTCAGGGCAAGTGCAATTTCATCTTCAATTTGCTGTGGCGTAACAAAAATATGTGCATCATCCTGACAAAAAGTCCGAACTCGTAAAAGTCCATTTAATGCACCACTAAATTCATGTCGATAAACTTGACCAAATTCAGCCATACGAATCGGTAAATCTCTGTATGAATGTAAATCATTTTTAAAAATTAGCATATGTCCAGGGCAATTCATCGGCTTTAATGCGAAGCTTTGGTCATCTACTTGTGTAAAGTACATATTGTCTTTATAGTGATCCCAATGTCCGGATTGCTCCCATAGTCGCTGGTTCATCATCAATGGTGTCCGTACTTCTTGATAATCAAATTTTGCTTGTACATGACGTAAATAAGATTCCAATTCGTTACGAATAATTTGACCATTTGCTAAATAAAATGGCATCCCTGGTGCTTCCTCTGAAAACATAAATAAATCTAGTTCTTTTCCTAGCTTTCGATGATTGCGCTTTTCCGCTTCTTCTAAGAAAACAAAGTGTTCCTCAAGCTCTTTTTTTGAGGCAAACGCTACACCGTATATACGCTGAAGCATTTGATTATTGCTATCTCCACGCCAGTAAGCTCCAGACACATTCATTAATTTAAAATGTTGTAATTTACCTGTAGAAGGTACATGAGGTCCACGACATAGATCATAAAAGTCTCCTTGTTCATAAACCGTCACAACTTCATGTTCTGGAATATCTTCTAATAACTCTAGCTTTAGCGCATCATGAGCAAATAGCTGTTGTGCCTCTGCTCTTGTTACTTCTTTACGCTGTATTTGTATATTTTCTTGCACAATTTGCTTCATCATTTTTTCAATTTGTTGCAAATCACTTGGCGCAAAGGAATGCTCAATGTCGATATCATAATAAAAACCATTCTCTATTACTGGGCCAATCCCAAATCGAGCATCAGGGTATAAACGCTTAATTGCTTGAGCTAGTAAATGAGCTGTTGAATGACGAATTACTTGAATTCCTTCTTTTGAGCTAGCATCATAAAGGGAAATTTGTGTATCCTCCAAAATCGGGCGCGTCAAATCAATGATGGTTCCGTTGACACTCCCTACGATTGCTTTTTTACGTAAAGCGGGACTAATCGCTTGTGCAATGTCGGTTAGTGTAACACCTTTTGAAAATGCTTGTTGTTTCCCATCTGGAAATTGAATGTTAATTAATTGATTTGACATGTTCTCTACTCCTTTATTTTAAAATAAAAAAAACACATATTCGCCCCATAAAGGGACGAGCATGTGTTGATTACCCGTGGTTCCACCCAAATTCCCACTAGATGCACTAGTGGCTCATTGAAATGCAGTAACGTTGCAAGTACGGTGCAAGTTTCCAAGCACTGCTCAAAGGTAGTAAGTTTTAATAGCTGTATTAGGAAGCTTTCAGCCATCGCCCCCCTCTCTGTGAATCGCTTATTTAAACTCGTATCCTTGTCATCGCCAATTTCATTGCTTTGTGAAATTGTTATCTACTATAACGAATGCTCCAATACTTGTCAATGTCCGAAAATTCGTTTTTATGAAACAATTTAAGGTGTTTTTATTGCAAATGCATAGCAGGAAAGTAGCGATGTCGATCACTGAATTTTTTGAGCGAAGGTGTCTGGGCACTCCTATGCTCATGTCTTCATCTATTTCAGCTATTTCGCACTTCTAAAGTCTCATTGTGAGACTGCCATTGTATTTGAATGATTGGGGCAGCATCCTTTTTAAAAATTTTCGTACTTTCTTTTTTCTTTAAGATAAACTGTTTATCCGTATTTACCTGGTAGTCAATATAAGATCGGGATTCTTTAGACCCTTCTATCGTTATTTCCAAACCACCTAAATCTCCCTCTTCCCCAAGATAGAAAAGCCGCAAGCCCTCCTCCATATTACTATGATATACGGCCTTCCAGTGCTCACTTTTTGCTATGTAATGGACCTCCTCTTGTTGATTCGTACTACAAGCAACTAACACAAACATCATTAAAATTAGGAAGCATATTTTTTTCATTAGATATCGATTTTCCTTTCTTTGAAAGTTATCACATTAATATCAACTTCAATCTATCCTTCTTAATTCCTAAAGAAAGTTGTTATTTGGCTGGAATAGTTATCATCAATGTATATCCCCCTTACATGAATTGTGTAAACCATGCAATATATTTTGCTCCTGGTATAAATAATAGTTGTGCCAAAAATGTGCCTAGCAGTCTTGATCCCATCATCATCACAGAAGCTCGTTTAAGGCTTAAGTAGCTGCCTCTTTGATTGATAACATCATCTGCTAGAATGGAAATTTTAGGGTCAATAAATATAATTAGTAACATCGTCGCTACACCATTAATAAGCCCTGATGACATCACAGCAGTATTCGATCTTTCAGGAACTAATAAAGAGGCGTAAAGTGCAGACAGTACACCAATGGTATAGATGGCCGTTATAACGACATTTACGATAAATAATTTTAGAGGAATATCACGCAAGCTAATCCCCTTTAAGTATGAAAAGCTTGGCAAATGAATATGTTTTATTCCCCTTTTGATATACTCAATACTAAAACCTTTTTTGAATAATGCTGGGATCGAGCCTCTTTCCTCAGACAAATGAATAATAGCCCTTGAAAATATCGCTACAAAAGTCGGCAATAGTAGAATGCCTACCAATGTACCTAGTGAAGCGGCGCCAATAAGTATGCGGAATTGCTGTTCCACAAATGGCAATGTGTTTTCCTTTGGTGCTGTGTCAGTTAGACTTCCTGTAAAAGGCTGCTGCATCATATTTGCTAGCCTTGAAAACATGACCATGACATTAAACAGTGATAGTGCAGAAGCTAATAATTTTACACGTGCACCCGATAATCGAACTGCATACGCAAGTGTCTCTATCGAATGAATGATGAGAATAAACAAACCAATCATTATTAATTTATCTGTCAAAATATCCAAAATCTATTACCTTCTTTTCGGTTGATGATTGGTCGTCACTCTTGTATGATTTTTAGTAATCGTTTGATCCAATCTCGTACATATACTTCCCATTCTTCACGAGGAATTGTCGCTGATAGAGAAAGCGATTGCAATTTTTCTGGCATCATATGCATTTTACTTCTTAGTAGGACATTATCTTCTGACTCCTCGTCGATAAAAAGTAAATATTCCCCTTCAACAGGCTCTCTGTAAACCTTCAAGGACTCTCTAGTTCGATATACCTTTGTGGAATATAGTTTACCATCAATTTTAACTTCATAATGTCCTCGACTCCTATGTTGAATTCGGACATGCGTACCATCTAAGCGTTGGATAATCGCTTCAAACTCTAAAAGCTGCTCATCATCCATCTGAATTCCAAAAATCCAATGATTCCTATGGGGACTTTTCACATCTGCATCATATGTATCATACCTTATATTAAATTTATTTGAGTCATCGCAGCTTTCCTCTGTTAGATATGTTGCAATAAGTTCATCTAAGGCTTGTTCATCTAACTGATTGCCATAGGTTAAGATGGCGATGTACTTTTGAACCACAGCAGCATATTTGTATAATTCCTCTTCATTGTCTATCTCCCAAGGTTTTTCCTTATAGTATAGTAACGAATACAACAAAGACACTCCTTCCTTTTAATATTCTACGAAATCCAATTGAATAGGTTCCATTATTTCCCTACCAAACAAAAAAGCTATTCATTAGGTACTTTCCTCCTAACGAATAGCTTTTTTAAAGCAAAAAGTTCGATTTAATCTACAAAACGTGTAGAATAAATTCTGTCTTTTTGGTTTTTATATTTCGTGATTCAAAATGTAACTTAGAACCCGTTAGTTCAACAAGGTCGCTAATTTATCTAAACGCCGATATTAAATCAATTTTGTTTGAACTGGAGCAACACTCCAATTAATCATATTTACACCTTTAATATTAATGTATCCTAAACTCAAAATATGTGGAATATGTGCGAACATCCCAAAGTTAACACCTTTTTTATGTTCTTCTGTGAAGTAGGCAAATGTGTCTGATGGTAAAGCCGAACATTCTGGATATGAAATGATATCAATGATTTGTATTTCTTCACAAGGTATATCCGAAGCTGGGCCCATATAATTCTCTTTATTATAGAAATACACAGCATTTTTATTTTTGACCAATCTTTCTGTTGGTATTTCATAAAACATCAAATCTTTTTTAATACTTACTCCAAGAGAATGTAAAGCTTCGTAAACATAGTAAGGATGAAGAGGTAGTAAAAAAATCACATCATTCCATAAGCAATTTAATTTGGGGATGCTTTTCAATAATAAGCTCGGCCTTTCTGGATGGTTAAAATACTTTTTTGAGTAGGCCTTATAAAGTTCAGGATGTATCAATTTTATCTCGTTAAGAGAAATAAGATCCTCCCCCGTCATTTTTTTTGGCACCATATGATATAGGTAATCCATCATATTTCCTCCTCATCAAAGTTTAATTCTTTAAAGGATGATTTCTTCATTATCCTTTCATTCCTTTTCATCACTCTATATTACCTAGAAAATAAGGTGAAAAACAGAATGGTGATTTGTGGAATAATTTGTTATAATGAATTAACATAGAAACAAGAAACGCTAGAGAATGTAATTCTTCTCTAGCAGTTTTGTGTTGTTCTTAAACTTTCTAGTTCAACTAATTTGCTCCATTATTTGAATAACAGTAAACCATTGGGTCCTTTAAAAAGCATCTGATAAATGGTGCGCTTTATCTTTTCTTAATGCTTCAACTGTGAAATATATAGATTTTTTGACTAGCGGAAATAAGCATTTGCTCTACCCGATTTTCAAATGCCAAGTTTTTATGTAACTCAAGCCAACGATATCAGTAGAGGTAACTATCCGAATAATACGTACCTACGCCTTGAAATCGTTCCATCCATCCTTTCAAACGGCGATGGAAGTTATTAACGTGTTGTATGTGGATTATCTTGTTGATTTTCATTAAGATTAAAAGTCATTATTCCAGCTAGTTGAATCAGATAGCTGATAGGTCACCATATTGGCGGTTACTGCAAGAATCACACCTGCTCTGGATTTATCTATAGAAATAGGATCCTCTAATACTAGTACAACATACCCCTCACCCCGTCCCAGAGGATCTGTAGCATTTGTAGCGTTGATTTCGAAGGTTGTATACGTTTTCTCATTTGTAGCAGGGAGTATTCTTTCGTCCTGATAGACTCCATATTCCTTTAAATTATAGCAAACAGGCATCCATCCTTTTGACCAATCAATACTGCCCATTATTTCTTTTTTACGTTGTGCCAGTGTGCCAATTGAAAATGTAAAATATATCTTCATAATAGCTTGATTTAATTCGTTTTTCCCTTCACATACAGCTGTTACTTCCAGCTTAATATCCCCCTCCGAATGCTTCCGAATAACCACTAAAGTCACAGTGAAAATACAGATAACAAGTACTATGCCGATGACGACAAACCCCATTTAGTCCCTCCTAACATTTCAACGAATGTTACTATTAGATTACCATGTTTTAGGAGAGATAGTATTTTTTCATCAAACAATCTTATGAAATGACACGGGCATAAATGATAAGACATAAAACGAGTCTATAGCTAAGGTTTAACGGGCAATGGACTACCCCATCAAAGTTTATGGATGTAATGACGTTAGTTGGGAGGTAAACTGCACATAACAGCCCGACCCTTTTCTTATTTACGCTTTTTCTTCGGATTTCCAATTTCTTAACCCCAATATTTCCCGCTTACTTTGGTAATAATTCTCAACTATACTAAAGAGAATTCGTTTTAAGGAGCTTTATTTATGAAAACATCTATACCATGTCCAGATTGTCAAGAAGCAATAACGCTTGAAGACTTTGAGGATTTTTCATCACCATTTACCATGAAATGTCCACACTGCCACGTCAAATTAGAAGAGACAAAAGTAACCCCATTTCTATTAATTGGTACAATTGCAATCATTCCTTTATTTATTTTCTTAACAGAAACATTAAGATCTTTACTATCAGGCATAATCCCTGTTATCGAAAAAATCCCTTCCTTTATCGTATTCCTTGGACTGTTATATCCGTTATATGGTTTTTATGAGCGATTTAATGGACTTGTTATGTTTAATAAGGGCAATTTACAAATAAAAAAAAGAAAATGATAAGGTTGAGACAAAACTGGTCTAAGCCTTAAAAAGCGCGAGAAATCAATTTTAGAAACGTTGATTTCTCGCGCTTTTCTGATTTAAGATGCATGCAGCCTAACCAACTTTGAAAAAGAAAACCCCCATTGATAATAGCTTCCCTTTATTTAGTAGCTTGTAACTCAGCTGTTAAAGTAAATGGCATATTTAAATAATCGTACTTAATTGTTATTTTTTTAATATTAGGTGCCTCAACTTTCACTGCATAATGCTGTGGCTGCTTTCCGATGGCCTTACGATCTATGTATTGACTTGGAAAAATATTTACTTGTCTTAATTTATGATATGTAATATTCGGATTACCTACTAGCTTCGTTTCTGCTTCAAACGGTTCCGACTTACTCACGACAAGCTCAACATTTTCAGGCACTTTATCATTGATGAGTATTTGTTGAAGCTTGATGTCACGTAGTCCTTTATTCTCTATTTCTACGATTTTTATAGTTGAATCTTCTGTAGAATTCGTATAGCTGTTCATGACAAGTGGTGGATTGCTTTTTAAATAAATGATGAAGGCTCCTCCCACCACTAGAACACTAAATAATAAAACAAATAGTAATTTTTTCATTTCATTCCTCACTTTCTTACTACCCATAAGTATAGCGAGAAATCGCAGGTGATGAAACCTCGAAAATAAACAGTGATTCTTTCCGTCGCTCCTGAGGGTCTATCCACGATTTTGCATGTTCTATCCATCATTCCGGAGACTCTATCCACGACTTTGGACGTTCTATCCATCATCCCGAAGACTCTATCCACGATTTTGGACGTTCTATCCGTTGCTTCAAGTTCTAGTGAGGGTTTTTTACGCCAATTTACTTCTTTGCGCTACGTTACCCTTTAATACAAATAAAAACAACCTGACTCATTATAAGTCAGATTGCTTTGCTAATCTTATTTCATCACGTATCGGAATCCCTTCATTGCCGATTAAAGGAATTTCAGGTTTATATGCTCTTGCCTGATCTACTGCGTTTTGTAAGATTTCGATTAAGCAATAACCTCGCTTTTGATAAAATTTTAACGCATGTAAATTATCATTTGTCGTAATGAGGGTAATCATTGTACAGCCTTGTTCGGATGCATGTTGTTCAACAACTTGTACAAGCAATGAACCAATCCCCTTCCCCTCCACAATACTATCAAGGGAAATAATTTCACATTCTTTATCACGAATGATATACGTCACGAGACCTAACATCATGTTTTGTTTATCTACATAGGCGAAGCCATCTAATTGACTACAGTCATATATCCCACTGGAAATGACCATTTCTGTACTTCCCCAATGCTCTTTAAAAAACTGTAACACATCATTTTGATGTAATTGCTGAATTGGAATTACTGTCATCTACTATTCTCCTAAATTGAAAAATTAAATACACTAGCAATGGCTTTTTGAACACCTAGAAAAACTGCCCATGAAGCAATTCCTAGTCCAATGGCAAACACGATATGGATCGATGATTTCATCGCCATATAAATAACAAACAGCATAAACATTGTAGCTGGTAATCCAACAATTACACCAACCGTAAAGCGCTGAATATGTTCACTCGGCTCACTTTGCACAGTAAGCCAGATGATACTTAAAATACTGACAAGTGGTAGAGCTGCAATAATGCCGCCATAGGAAGGAAATCTTCTAGCAACCTCTGTAACAATACCGATAACGGCCGCCGAGCAAAGGATTTTTACTAATGTGTACATTATTTAGACACCTCGCTTAATAGACGAAATGCCTGTAAAATTGTTTGTTGTTGTTCTTCTGAAAGCTGGCTTAGCGCATGTTGCAGTTTTTCATCATCTAATTCAGTGTTTTTCTTTAAGACGTGAAACCCTTCTGCTGTAAGATGTAGATGTACTTTGCGTTGATCTTCGATAGATCGCTCCTTTTTCACCCAGCCATTACGCTCTAGCTTTTTTATATGCTCAGACGCTGTGTTTTGAGAAATATTCAATAACTCAGCAATATCACGTACAGTTACTTCATCTTCCTTTTGAATCATCTGTAAAATTCGCACGCTTTGATGCGAAATTGACTCTTCATGCGTTGTATGTAGATGGTAATAAATTGTTGTAAAATAGTTATTTAATTCTTTAATCATAATTTTGCTCCTTTAAATATATCGTCAAAATCGATTATATCGTAGTTTGCGATACATTTAAAGGGATGTCTAAAATTTTATATTTTCAGTTTTTTCAATGTATAAAAAATTTGGTAACCATCCGAAGGTAATCCAGCATAAGGCTTTAACCATTTTGGATAGATGATCGGAATAGCTGTAAAAAGAAAAAGGGATCCATTCATATAAAAAAATCCATTAAGAAAATTTCGAAGTGCTTCGTTAGTGAACGTATTCATAGCAATATAAGATAGGACAGCTAGACAAAGAGATATAACGGGACCCCCGAGGGAAAAAAATATTGTCTGAACTCGTGTTAAAGAGCTCTTCTTTTCTAAAAGCTTTGTTGTTTTATTGTGATAGAAAAGCTTATGATATACTAAAATATATAGAAAAATAATCAGAAAACAACAAAGGGTGGTATTTTATGTTAATTATGTTCTTAATTGTTATACCTTTATTAGGTGTTTTATGGTTTGTAAACTTCACTACTTTTCTAAAGAACTTAAAAAATGATAAAAGCACTCATAACCAAACAGTGTTAGGGATTGCCTTAACATTTGTTTTTATCTTTTCTCTAATGTATTGCTATATCGGAACACACTAAATTCCTTAGAAATGTATTTCTGATGAGTCTTTTGACGTTTTTTTCTTTCAGCTATTCCCCTTAAAGAATTGACAGTTATGTTATTCAATTTTTGACACGCTTAAACAAGCATTTGCTCCACTCGTTTTTCAAATGCAACGTTCTTTCCTAAAGCAAGCCAACGAAACCAATATAAGTAGTTATCCAGATATTTAGTGGCTACTCCTTGAAAATGGACCATCCAAGCCTTCTTCAAAATAACATTGCCATAGTATCCCCACCGAATATGAAGTGGTATACCGACTACATAAAAAAAAATACAAGAAATAAAAAACACATGTATCAACCCTTTCAAACTTAGCCGAAACACCCCATTTTTGGGGTGTTTACATAAAGCAAAGGAGCTGTCTACTGACAACCCCTTCCTTGTTCTACCGAAAAAGTTTTAATTTATCGATATACTCATAGAATTTTCACAAACACACCCTGTAGAAATTTTTCTTCAGCAGCTACATTCATTTTTCTAACATCTTCAGATAATTCGCTTGCCCTTCTTAATCGATTCTCAAGGTAAAGCAAAGGATCAATAAGTCTAGTTTTATTCTTTTGATGAATATCAAATTCTGTTTGATCCACGCTCACTTTTACATTAGAATGAAGCTGTTTTAATAGGCTCTGCACTTGCCTATCATTTGAAGATTTCATCAGTACAATTAGTTCTTCATCTTCCTTAAGAAAATCAGCGAGCGTAATAATCTTTTTATCCAATGCTAACTTTAGCGTTTGTGAAAGTTTATGATAGGCATAAATATTTAACGGATCCATAAAGAAATCAAGTACTTCTTGATAATATGTTTTCACAAACCATTCTGCACTTTCAATACTTTTCAGACACATCTTCCCTTGATGAATCATAATATCATTTAAAAATATTTTTATTTCTTCTAGTGAGGCTCGCCCATATGTGTACATATCTCTTAAAGTATTATCTACTCGATCTGCACATAAATCAGGAGCTGGTTGTTCAAGTAAATTCCATGTCGCAGTATTACTAAATAGATGTTCATAATCAAAGTTATACTTTTTAAGAATAAGAGGAATTTCAGAATTCATCATCACATTCATAAATATTTCTTCATGATAATCTTCAGCTTTATTTTCAAGGACGAAATCAATGACATGCGAAAAAGCTGTATGTGAAACATCGTGCAATAATCCTGCAATCTGCTCCTCTAAAGAGCCTCCAAGCTGTTTAATTAACAGCATGACACCAATCGAATGCTCATAACGTGTTACATTCCATCGGCTATTTACAAGATAACTTGCCCCACCTTGATGAATCCCCTTCAATCTTTGTACCGGTCTACTCAAAAGAAGTTCCGCTAACACATCATCTATCTCAAATTCACCATATAAATAATCAGAAATAATCATGTAAGCTTCTTCCTATGCAAAATTCGAAAGTACAAAAATCCCACCACAATGCGAGATTGGATGAAATTCTAATTGGCATACGCCTTTTAACAAGGCGCTAATTTCCTCATGGACAAAATAAAATTCATCATCATCCCAATAATCAATACTGTCTTGTCGACATTTTTCAAGCTGCGCTCTAGTTTCAAACGCAATATCACCGATAAAAATTTTGCCTGCAGGCGTAAGTTGCTGCAATAATGCTGTAATGTATTGCACCTTCATTTCATCGGTAAAATGATGCAGCGCATAGGTGCTAATAATGGCATCATATTTTTGATGAAGAAACTCTACTGGCAGCCCTTTTGACAAATCCCACTTCATTAAGTTTGCATCAGGCATTTTTTCTTTGGCGATTTCGATCATTTTCGAGGAAAAATCGAGTCCATTGATAAAATGGCCATTGTCATAAAGTTTTGCCGTTAACACCCCTGTGCCAAATCCAATGTCTAATACAGTTGATTTTGGAATGGACATGACCTCGTTAAATATCGTATTTAATACTGCTTTATATCCCGCAAATGGATACTGATTGCTTTCTTCACTTAGCTGAACCGTTTTATCGTAACCATCAGCCCATAAATCAAATCCTTGTTGATTTAGTAGCATAATCGTCCTCCTATGTTTTCCATCGATTACTAGTCTGATAAATGAATAATCATAGCCCTCGTTTATAAATTGATATGTGTATTAAAAAATTCGAATATTTTCTCATACACGTAAATTTCATTCGCCTTTTTCGTGAATCCATGTCCCTCATCCTCTAGCACAATATATTCCACTTCTCGCCCCTTGTCCTTTAAAGCAGCAACGATTTGGTCAGATTCCTTTTGCACAACACGTGGATCGTTCGCCCCTTGAATGACTAACATAGGTTTCGTCATACCATCTAAATACGTAATTGGTGAATCGACTGTTAATCTTTCTTTATCCTTCTCTGGATCTCCTATCCATTGCTTCATATATGGCGCCCAAAAATCCGGAACAGACTCAATAAATGAAAACAAATTACTTGGACCAAAAATATCGACAACTGCTTTAAAGTAATCTGCATGGCGACCATGTAATAACAGTGCCATATAGCCACCATAGCTACCACCTGAAAGCAGCATTTTATCACGATCCGCATAGCCCTTCTCAATAAGCCAATCAACCCCAGTAATATTATCAAGACGTGGACCATGACCCCAATCGCCCTCAACCATTTTCATAAAGTCTAGACCGTAGTTCGATGAGCCTCTAAAGTTTGGTGCAAAAATAGTGTATCCCTGGGTCACAAGGAATTGGAACATCGGTCGAAATGATTTGCGTTCAATTGATTGCGGACCACCGTGTGGCCATAAAATAACATGGCCATTCGAATTTTCTTCCTTCGCCTTGAACAAGAGTGCCTCAATTTCCAAACCATCAAACGATGGATAACGTAGCACTTCGGGTTCCACCAAATCCTCGTCCCGAACACCCGGTACTCTATAGTGAGTTAACTCCAACCACGAGCTTCCCATTTCCTTTGAAACAAAAATATTATTTGGCTTCGTAGCCGATTTTCCAAGCAAATATAAATGTCCGCTTGGCATAATAACCATTTTCTCAATAATATCAACAGGTGTTTCTAGTTTTTCATTTTTCCCATCTGCCACTGTATAACGATAAAGCCGATCCTCTACACCATAGGAACCAACTAAATAAAGTGCATGCTCTTCTTTCGAATAATGAATACTTGTAAAGTTTTCTTTTACTAATTGAAGCAACTTTATAAATTGTTTCGACTGAATATCAAATTTTGCTAAGTAGCTAAAATCTTCATCGTAATCTGTTAAAAAATAAATTTCCATTTCAGAAGTATACACAACATCGGAAACTGTATGTTGCTTATCCGTTAATGGCGTGAGCAATATTTCCTCACCATCAATTTGTACATATGCTAAGGAATGCGTATTACCAAACTGTTTAATATAAACAAATGATTTTTCCTCTGGGCTAACTGTAGCGATAAAAGTAGGTGCATTACTACCCTCAATAAGTAACTTTTCCTCTTCACTCTCAATGTCATAAACTAAACTATTTAAATACGTCGAATTTCCAGCTGTAGTTGAGTAATAAAGATGTCTACCATCCTCAGTCAAATGTGCGTAGAAATGACGCTCTCCCTCTTTATAGCGAATTGGTCCTAGGCTTCCTCCCTCAGGTGAGATTGCGTAAATTTGACTATTTTCATCGCCATCTTTATCAAATCCTGCTAAAAGGAATTCACCTGTTTTCGAATATTTAATAAAATTCGAAGTTTGATTATTAAAAGTCATTTGATAAGGAAATTTTTTCTCTAAATCCATTCCCCATAGATTAAAATATCCATTAAAATTCGTACTTAGTACCATCTGCTTTTCATCAGGACTAATCGCAAATCACTTACCGTTAAATTTTGCAAAAAATGCTTTGTGTTCATCTTTTCAAACTGAATCATAGACGTTCCTCTTTTCTTAAAAATTTTCTCTGGTAACAGTACTTTTAAAAAAGGGTTCCATCCCTTTTCCTGTGATAACGTCTTCAAGGCCAAATCGGCTTATCAGATGCCCCCAGGAAGCTTTGCTCTGCGCGAAAGCGAAGCGTCAGCGACAAAGCACCCCGTCGAAATGGAAACCAACCCCATGTCATGATGGAAACCCAATAAATACAATTATACCATTTATTTTAATATAAAAATCTGAATATTGTAACTTTATTTATTTCCTAAAAAATGTTATGATAAAGATAGTTTTCTTTTCAAGGAGGAATCGAAATGGACGCATTCTTTTGTAATGCTTGCTCTAGACCAAACACTTTACAGGTCAAAGAGGTCTAGAAAAGTTAACGCAAATAACATAATTGAATGATCTCTTTAGGCCATAAATTTTATGAAAAGCCTACAATACAGGAGTGAATTCAAATGGAAAAACCAACAATTCAGCCGTTTTTAACGGTGGCAAACTATCATTTACTTGAACAGCAAATGAATAAAATCATACGAACACTTGCAACGACGAAAGATAAGGACGTCATCCTTGCCGTACACGGTATCATTGAAAACGAGATCACAGCAAAATTAGCGTTGTCCGCTGAGGAAGCTGAGCTAATTGAACAGCTTTTCGAAGTGACAAATCGTGCACAGGGTGATGAGTATATTGAACGATTAAAACCATACGTCATCCCTTTCAAAGCAGTCACTGCCAACACACTGAAGAGCCTTTTTAAAAAGGAAAAAAAGCTAAAACTACCGAAGCTTGAAGAAATGGATTTTCAGGAGATTTGTTATTTAGCATGGGATGATCCTGGAACACATCGAAAATATGTCTTGCTGGAACAAGATGAAAAGTTCAAATCGATTAAAGGCACATTCTCCAATGATACTATTCGTGGAATATGTGCAATATGTAACCGCCATTCCGATGTAGGCCTATTTACTACATCTGTAAAAGGGCAAATCGTTGGAACGTTCACGAATTATAGTAATTACATTTGCGCAGACAGCCAAACATGCAATCGACATGTAACGGATATCGAAAAAACAAGGGAATTTTTCGAGCGCATCACTCAATAAAGTGAAACATTATTATTCAGTGTTATAGAGGAATAAAAAGAAGCCTTCTCCATTGCGGGGAAGGCTCTATAAATAGTTTTTATTAATTAATAACGAAGCTGATTTTGATCCACTTTTATAATCGACGAAGCAATGATGACAAAGCCAAGCATTAAAACAAAGATTAAATCGAGTAAACCTGTATGCATAGACACCGTAAATACCGTAATAGTAAATGCATAGGCGACAGAATGGAAACTACGAATGCCCTCCTGTTTCACTTTATTATAAAGAAGTGAAATTAAAGCACCATATAAAAAGAAGCCAATTGCTACTAATAAATAGCCCCCATCTAAAAATAATTGACCGATAAAAGTTGGTGTAGTTGTACGATTTCCACGGGTAATGACCTTACCCTTCTCCACACTTATGGAATTGACAACTTCAGTTACCACCATACGAGGTGAAATTTGTTTACCAGGTAATATCGTACTAAAGATACCTTTATGGACTTCACCGTTTAAATAACCGTTTTCCTGCGTATACTCAATAATTGTACTTAACACAATATGCCCTGTTACACTTTCTTCATTTAATGCACGCACCCATAACGGCGTTTGATTTACCTTTTGTTCAGCCGTTAACAGTTGGTCTCTTGCCTCTTCCGTTAGCTCCACATCAGGCTGGTCTCGGTTATTAAATTCTAATGACCGATCCTCCGTTAACACACGAATAAAACTAAACGTAGAGAAAGCTACACCAATAACTAACAGCGTTGTTAAAAACCACGTTAATTTCACTCGTTTTACTACGTAGTGGACAATGATGATCCCTGTAAATAGGATAATAATTAATGGCGTTCGATAGGCAACTAACACAAATAAAAAAATGATAAATACATAGATAGAACCGTAGATAAACCCTTTCTTCCACGTCATATGCTTTTCTAAAATCATTTTATAGGATAGCAGCAATAAAACTCCAAACCATAGTAATTGACTAAAGAAGTTCAGCTTTGGATTTAGGTTTCGGCGATTTGACTCATCCGAAATACCAAGTCCGCCTCCAAAAACCATCCATATGTACGAACATAAACCAAGTAACGTAAGAAACACGATAAAATGAATCACATATTTGCCTAAAAACGACAGACCAAATGAAGGAATTGTCCATTTCATCTTGTCTATAACGTAAACACCTATGTAATAACAAATAACTGCTAAAATAACTGCTGGCCAAATGGAAACATGTATATTGAACATTTCAAACCTATGCCAATCAAACATGCTCGTAAAGAAATATAGCAGTAAAATAAATGGTAAAAAGAAATACGGCGAAAACGTATCGATTTTATTTAATTTTCTAAAAAATTGTTTCATGTCCTTTCACACCCCAAAACACTTTCTCCCCCATACTTTATATTAATTTCCAATTATGTAAAACAAGAATAGTATATCATACCAATGGATTTTTTTGCATATCTACTTACTATTTTTGTTAGTAAATTTAAACATTTAAAGCCTAGTAAGTAATTTCTGTCTTCGTTGTTCAGGATACGCATGCCGAGTGCACGAAAAAATTCTATAGCTATCAATATCCAAAACGAAAACGAGTACGGCGCTTTTGTGCTTCCTGTACTCGTTTTAAGGTTTTATAATTTAATTTCCGAGAAGCATAACCTTCATATCACCGTAATGGAATACCATGGAAGGATCTGCAACAGCAAGACCAGGATTTGTAGGACTAGAAAGGCCTGATCCACCAACCACTTCGATTTCAAGTCTTCCACGTAACGGGCGTTCTCCTACTAAATAATCGCCTGTAGATTTAACATGAAGAATTCCATTTACAAGAGAACTAATATCAAACTCCAATCGAGTACAACTCCTTGGAGGTATAACAGTTGACGGAAGACCTTCTAAAAAAGGTTTTTCATTCTCATTCGTTATAAAAGGAAGTGATATTCCTTCCATTGAAAGCTGTAAAGAAGGGCAATATTCAATCACAACATCAGCCTCTAGTGGTTTGCTTGTAGGGTTTTTTATAAGAATCACAAGTCGATTATTAGGCTGTCCAACCGCAGCATCCAATGGAACAAGAAATGGTCCTGTAGTAATTGTATACTTTCTATTTTGACATGTTGATGTTTGATTTGACAAAGATTCACCTCCTAATAAAAAGATATTACTTTCTGTATATCTTATTAAAATCCAAAAACAATTGTATAGACGGTTGTAGAAAGAATCCTACTTTATTTTTAATTGTAAATGTAGTGGCTGGGAGCTAATTTCTCAAATTTACCTATTGAAACAATTCAATTCATTTAAACAAAACTATTAAAAAGATGGAGTACACGCATCTTTTTTAATACATGAAATCGAAAAATAATGAAATTTTAATGTTGGGTGCATTTTGGGGTACATGTTTTTTCTTCGCTACCATTAGAACAATCTGCTACAAACGGTGATTTATCAATGTTTTCCAACAAAAAAACACTCGTATTTTAAACGAGTGTTTCGACTAGGATAACCATTTCGGTGGTGTATTTTCTCCCAAATAAATTTGCTGTGATAGATACTCTATCTAATCTTGCCTATAGACATTGATAATTCAATGCACAAAGATAACTATCATAATTTCAAACTATGCAAAGCATAAAACAACTTTAATCATGGGCTGTAAAATGTATATGTTTTGATCAATTTCATCTGTATTAGTTTAAAAATTATCAAACTTTTTTCTCACTTTCTTTCGAAACATAAAGCCAAATCGATTAGTATATACTTCATTCCTGGCAAGAAGTTTATATGCATCTAGGATATTGGACATATGGGTATAAATGTAGATACCGACTGCAATCAGCCCAATACAAATCGGATAATAAGGTGTCAGAAAACCAGCGGAAATAAATTTTTTCCTTTCTAATCCAATTGGTAAGAACCCCACTACAAATAATCCGAATCCTGCTATCATAATAATTGAGTATTTTCTCTTCATATTTTTATATCTAATGTTTAGCTCTTGGAGATATTTTTCATCAAACAATAAAGGTTCTTGTTTAAGCACTTTATATTTATCTTCTTCAAAAAAAGATGTTGACGCAAGTAAACCTATTCCTATGGTTGCAAGAATAATCGTTGGTACTAAATAAGTTGATGGGTCTTGTTTAAAAATAAAATAAGGGATAAAGGATAAAGCAATAAAAAATAAACCCATTGAGAAATATTTAGCTGATTTACGAACAGAGAGTAAAAAACCTTCTGCCATTTCTTTGCTAACATAATATCCTGACTCTTTATCATTGCTTGGTTCGACAGAGTCCTTTAACAGATAATCCATAGAAACACCAAAAATATTTCCAATCATAAGAAGTCTTTCAGTTTCAGGATACCCTTGACCATTCTCCCATTTGCTAACGGCTTGTCTCGTCGTGTTTAATTTTTCAGCTAAAGCTTCTTGAGAAAGCCCATTTTCCTTTCTCAAATTAAAAAGTTTTTCACCAAATGTCACTTGCTTTGAACTCCTTCCATTTGTTATATTCTCTTATTTTAATAGTTACTACTTATAAGTAAAAATGCCGCTACCTTCATACAGCTATATGTTTAGTTAGTAAAAATACTTCAACGAATGTTACACAGGGAACAAAGCAGTGAATAATGAATATTTATCCAATTCACGAACTTTTATATTCCATTTTATTCCCATACATCACGATAACACGGGTATCTATTTGTTTCAATTCATTCGATTAGAATTGAAAGATATCATTTACCAGTTACCACTTTAGATATATCATATAAAGCAGCAACTATTATTTGGAGTGCAGCGAAGATTGCAACTATATTGAAAAAGGGATTTTCATAAAAACTTAACCTCTCGGTAAAAAATTCAGTCTGTAATATCCTATTTCCAAAATCACCGAAATTAACATTAGTAACTACAAATGTACCATCCAAAGTTGAAAAGATGAGGTTAAGAATTAAGAAGCCTCCAAGATTAATTATCCATTTTTTTATTAAACTCATCTTGTTATTATCCTCTCTTAATAATCTTGATTAATTTCAAATGTAGTAAACGACTCAAAATATTATTTCATTAAATCATAGTTTAAATAGCATCCTAATACTCCACCGAGGATTCCCCAAAAACCTATACTAACGGAATGCCAGAAGATAACTCTTCTTTTATTTGTTCCTGCAGCTAATGAAGTGAAAGCAGCAATATGGGCGGAAGCGACTAATGGAGCAATAAGTGCAAGTCCTGGAACTCCATATTTATCGTACCTTTCTCTCGCTTTCGTTGCGCGATTATGAATAAATCCTTTTTTTATTGAATTACGATTACGAATTTTTATAAACAAAGCATTAAAGGGTAAAATAACGAACAAGATTGAAATCCAGTTTCCTATCATACTAATAATTACTGCAAAAATAATCGGGATCCCGATGAGAGAACCGACTACAGCCCCACCAGGAGATTCTACGAACGGAATGAAAGATATAAAAAAAACGCCCAAATACTGTAAAAATAAATCTAATTCAGATAATTGACCAACAAACTCTTGTACCATTTGACGAAACATGTAATACTCTCCTTCTTTAAAGAACATTCCTTTTTACTTTTCCAAGGCGTGTTCACTATTTTTTTCTAAATCGAGACATGCCATATATAACAGCAACAAAGACAAAGCCTACAAATACGAATATATTTGTTATTGGCTCATTAACTCTTGGGATTGAGTCCTGAAAAATCTTTTAAAAAATTAATACCACTATTGTAAAAATAATTCCGATAATTGTTTCATTGTTTCTCCTCTCTAATTACTTTCAATAATGCACTGTTTTTTAATTTCGATTAAACATGAATCTCCTTTCTTAAATACTATCTAAATCTTAGAAAAACATTGCTCTTACTTCTACAATGTTGCAGTTGCACTTTGTCAACTTACGGTTGCAATCATGTTAAACGGTGTATTTTGTATAGAAATTCCCCACCGAACCTTAAAAACATAACTCAACGAGAAATTATTATCTGTTTAAACCGTTATTAAGTTTCTATAAACTTAGCTATTTATCAATATGAATTTATTAACACACGCGCTATTTTTTTATCACCATTAATGCAGTTATTGAAGATGAAATACTTCATCGAAAAAAATTAAGAGGTGTAAGTTTACCTTCTCTTGGAACAAATAAGCTGAGTTATTAGTACTCATCGATCCAACAAAGCACAATGTTACATTATGCGGAAGAATATGAGGATGAGAAGTACTATTCCTTTCTACTTTTGCTTTCTTATACTGGAATGCGAAAATGTGATGCGTTAGACCTCAATGGGGAGACCTTGACTTTAAAGAAAAGTTACTAGCGTTCGGGGAAAAATTAAAAAATGTGGATTATATGTTGAATAACAAATATTGTCCCATCAAAACTGTTTTTTCAGCTCATTGATGCCCGGTTATGAGAAACGTAGCACGATTTTCACAACGAATGTGAACTTCAAATCATGGGATGAAATTTTCCCTGATTGGTCATCTTCGTGCATATATGATGATATGCCCTTGGAATTTGGAGCACTTGCTTTTCTTCTCCCTCCCCTACCTAGATAATGTGTAAATATAATAACTCAGCAAATCGGTATAAATGTTGATATATCAATGTTTTCAAACAAAAAAACACTCGTATTTAAAACGAGTGTTTCGTGATTTTTTAGGATAACCATTTCGGAGGTGTGTTTTTCTCCCAATAGATATCTCCTAAATTATTATGTGCCATAAAGTCGTCCTCGGCACTGTGGTAGTGGAAGTTGTAGTAATAGCCTTCCTGTGGTCTTTTTTCTGTGCGGACATGGAAGCGAATTAAATCCATGCCTGTTTCATTGCTACTAATATTGAAAATTTTTTCTCCGTAGTTGCCACTTGGCTTTTCAGAAATTGTTAACGATGCTAATGATGAATCGTCTAAGCTTGCTACTGTCATCGCAATAGCTTCCTCCATTTTCGGGAAGATAATGGAGTCAAATTCATTGCTAATTTTTGGGCCGATTTTTGTGCCGAATTTTTTATAGGATTGCTCTTTCGCAGCGTCAACGAGCAATGAGCCATAGTCGACTGGTTCTTCTTGTATTTCTGTTTCTATCGGAAGAGCAGCCGCTTCTGCAGTGCTTGTCCCAGGTGATGGTCCGATAGAAGCACGATTTGATGGATTTTGATCAAATGCTTCCCATATCTCATGTGTTGGCGTAATTAATCCAAAAGTTAAAAACGCAACCATAATGACGATACTTTTTTGAACCCATTTCTTCATTAATTAACACCTTCTCTTTATGTACAAATTGGTAATTCTATTACTTATATATACGCATAAGCCTATAAAAGGTTTCATATTTCTATAATTCATTGTACAATATTTATGTATAAAGTAAAAACTTCACATCCTGTGAAAACGTTTGTATGACCATCATCCTGTTGCCCCAAACTAATCGGGCATTTATTAACAGTATGCTGGTTAAATGTGTCGTTTTTTTAAAAGGAGGTACAGAACATGGAAATCGCAATGGGTATTGGTCTTTTAATAATGTTAGGTTACTTATCATCTTTATGCTTCACGAACTAATACAATTCCTTTTTACAAAGAAAGTCCGCGAGCTTGCGGACTTTTCTACTTTTATAGCCAATTCTTCCGCTCACAGTCCTGAACTTTTTGAGCTACTTGCGAATCTTCCCCCAGACCTCCTCTCTGATCATTAAGTTTCGACAAAATAAAAAAGACTGTAGAGTAAATTTATCTATAACATCTACAGTCTGGAACGTTCTTTTTAGTCTTGTTATAAGTATTCAAGTACCATTCTTGCTACTAAAGTACGTGGCAAAATTGTAAAAATACCACTCTCTGTTCTAACAAACTGCCTATGCTCATCATTGTATCCCATACAATCTAAAATAATTAAATCCACCCGGTAATCTTTAAGATAACGAGCTGCTTCTTTAAAGTTTCCATAATCATATGGTGAGGCAACAGCAACTGTGATATCATCCGAAACCTCTTGCCACTTTTTAAGCTTACTTCTCCTCTGTTCATCTAATGGGATAATTAAACCTATCTTCGGTTTTTCGGCCATTGCACTAACAGCTTGGGTTACGATTCGATTTGGATAAAAAACGGGCTTTCCACATGTTAAAGTCGGCAAATCATCTGTGCTTAATACGACGACCATATCAACCGCTTGTTCCAACTTCGTTAATTCATTTTGTAATAATGGTAGCAGTTTTCTTCTGCTCATGATTATCGATCTACCATCACGCAATCGCGAAGCACATATATTCTTTTCGTTTCTCGCAATAACTGATAGTAATTGTGCTTCATTTAAGGAATCCAATGCTCCTCTTTCAACAATTTCTATATCTTTATGAAATATTTCTTTAAATGTTGGTGTAATGTCTGAACGAGGTGATTGTCCGATAGTCAAAAAACCGACTTTATTCATTCATAGTCACCCCTACTTTTGGTTGATCTAATACATCTAAAATCAATAATATCTGCTTTACCGCCATATCTATTCCTCCACAATTTTTCTCTATACTTTTGGCACGACAGCTTTTAGCTAGTATCATTTCTGTAATAAAAGTAGAAATATTCAGAAAACAAAAGGTTCAGTAAGGCTATTTTGCACTTTGATCAATTGATATCTTCTAATTCAATTCATGTCACTTTACTACTTTCCATAACATCCCATATCCAGACGGCTTCGCTTTTGAACATGGTATTAACTTGTTACCAACGAATACGACAGTCGGTAGCGATTTCGTTTTCAACATTTGCACTATAGTAATATTGTAAATAACTTACAAATTTTATATAGGCATTTTTAAGTTAAAATATTAATTAACATTGTTACATAAGTTCATATATATTGAAATATTCATCTGAAAAAATAATCAAAAAGAACTATATAGAATGTAACCGTTGGGAATTCATTATATAAAAAAGAGTAGACAAAGTTCGGTCTACTATCAGATGGCTCTTCTATATGTCTTTTCGATGGTTCTTTTCGTCGCTTCAGCTTTTCTATCCGCAAATTAGACAAGGGGCAGCCTCGCTTTTGCGAAACCACCCCTTTAGTATTTAATAGGTAACATTTTTCGTAAATTGTAAAGTCTCAACCCAATCATCTGGGGAATATTATCTTGAAACGTAAATGTTTCATCACCGCGGTAAAATTCCACTGTGTGCTTTCTAACTTAAGCAACGCAAACCCAACCTTCTTTTGCGTCCTTGCAGCCCTATAGCATGCGCCAGTGTGAATAAGTATCTACAAAAACAAAAAGCAGAATTCCAGATTACGTAAATATGCCACCTAAAATAGCACGATTCATATTATATCATAGAGTTTTTAAAAAGTAAACAGTTCATTTTAAGTTACAAAGGTATAACAGTTGAACATTCAATTTGATACCCATGTTGAGAAGACCATTTTAGTAATGAATCCCAATAGTTCTCGCAGATCGCAATAATATGTTGTGGATTCGAGAGATTCCCAGACATCACCAATTCGCATAGAACGTCAAACCCTTCAGGCTTATCTGTTAACGACAATGCTTCAGGTAATACTTGTGCAGAAGTTGTGAAAACTTGTTTATTGTGTAATCCCAAAATCATTGCACCAGCAGTTGCAATTTCCATCGCCAAAATCGGTAAAAATGTATGAGGACCATTCATTTCAATATTTCTCAATTTACCGATATACTCGTACATTTCTTCTTTTAACGTTCGACAGATAGCTTCTTTAAATATTGAACGAGCTACTGAGTTGGCTTTTGTTTTTAGTTCATGGAAAAAATCTTCCGGGTCATACACAGGTAGAATGTCGAAAAATTGCCCATGTGTCAATGGCCAATCTTCCTCAACTGTAATTGCCTCTTCCATAATATCTTCTGCACTTTCAAAGTTCACTTCTGCCTTCCAATCACCAGCTGTCCATTCATAGTTAAAACTCTCATCTAAAGAGTTTAAAATACATTTAATTTCTATATCTGAAAATAGTCCATCACTTTTTCGCGCTAACGAACCGTAAATTCCTATAGCTTGAACCTGTGAACCATATCTTTCTAAAACTTGGTTAGCAATTGAATAAGCAATTTCCATTTTTTCTTCTCTCGTTACTTTTTTCGGACCAATCATATTTGTCTCTCCTTGTTAATTATTTAAATGAGATTATAATTGGCCGCGGAGGACCACGAGCTTAACGAGGAATTTTGTCTGCCATCATGTGCAAAATCTCCTTTCCTAAATTAACATTCTGCTTTCTTTTTTCCAACAAATCAGAAATTTTTTCTATATCCATTTCAAACATAACCGAGTCATGTAATAGAGGTGCAAAATAATAAGTAACTTTTTCTTACCCATAGTAAAAAATAAATTATCTTCACTTATACTGTCATAAGCCGTATTAGCATCATAAGCTCTATGTATGCGAGAACCAGTAATTGGCTCTGTCATGCTGTATCCTGAACCGCTAATCAGAACAACGTTTTCATCTTGATCCCATCCACACGCAATTACACCAGATGCAGGGATTACTGTTTCATGACCCCACGGACTAGAGGGTTTCGTAAGTTCCATTGACTGTGCCTTTTTTAATAAATCAAGTTCAAATAATGTTCTTATTTCTTTTTCAGATCGCCACATCTTTCTTTTACTTATTAAATTATTCTACTATATTAGTAAACGCACTAATGCAGCTGTGATTTTTAGAGGTGTCTAATACGGCAAACCTAATCTCTGTGAACAATTGTCCAAAGCCTTCATCCTCTAAAAGCTCACGCCACCATGCAGCAATTTTTTGTGGATCATTTCGAAAGACACCACAGCCATATGCTCCTAAAATTAAATGCTTGTCTCCTTTATATGCGAATAGCGCTAATGCTAATCGCATTCGATCTTTCATTACACGTTCTGCTTCCTGACTATCTTCTCCCTTCGCCAAAGCCTGTCCGTAGTTCACAGCAGGTAAAGTTAGCACCGAGGCTGTCACGGGCTGTTTCATCAGAGCAAAGCGCTCATCACGGAAAAAGACTACATCCGGAGAGTAGATTGCATAATTCGTATACATCATCGATCGATTCGAACGATTTGCCTTATAATAGCCCTCGTTACAAAGCTGCGTTTTATATAACCCACTGGAAGCTGCCAAGCTTTCCTCCTGAGCCATAGCCCCCTTTAAAAATCCACCACCAGGATTTTTTGCACTCGCAAAGTTTAACACCCCAATTTTCTCTTTTCCTGTTGCAGCAAAGTCAATAATTGCTTTTACCGTTGCTTCATTTCCCAAGGAATATACAGATTGTTGTTGCAGTTTAGGAAGATTAAGATATTCTTTGACAATGTCTTTCCCCTGTTTCGGGTCAATCAACTCACTATTCTTCTCCGAAAATTTTTGTGCTTCCGCAAAATCTATTTGCTCATTGCCATATTTATAATAGCCTTGCTCCTGAATTCGCAATGTCTCCTGGGCAATTTCTTTTCGATTCATTATTAGTGCTCCTTTTTATAGAAATTTCGTTTGTCTTGGAATCAATTCTATTCTTCTCTTTAAAAAGGAATAGATATCACTCTAATTAACTATCCAATACTGTTTTATATTACCATATTTTGATTTTTAGATAAAAAAATAGAGGCCCGTTCACAATGAACAAACCTCTTGAAAACACAATATTTACTTCATTCAACATCCAGAACACCATAATGAAACTTCGCAGTTGTTCTTGTTAATTGTCTAAATTGATATTTGGTAAACCATTCTGAACGAAAATGAGCCTTTAACACTACCCGTTTTTTTGCCACTCGTTTTGCCTCACTTACCCATTCATCCGTTAATGTCACATGTTCCCCAGCGAAGCGTAATGCTTCAAAATTATTAGCTTCTTCAATAATCTCTTCAAACATCGGATCCATATATACGACATCAAAAGTATTGTCCGGTAAAGTTTTCAAATAGTTAACTGCCTCAGCCTGCACCACTTCAATTTGGCGCATACATACAGTTAATGGCAACTCAGTCGTATCGTAAGATTGCATTCCATGCTCAACAATAAAGGCCACATTAGGATTCGCTTCTAGCCCAACGACTCTCCCCGATTCCCCAACTGTATAAGCCGCCAACATGGCATCCGCAGCAAGCCCCAATGTACAATCAAGCACCGAATTTCCTTTTTCAAGCTGTGCCGCTTCTAAAAACGGCTCCACTTCTCCACGAGCTACACGCTTTAAGCGAAACGCTGCTGAATTCGGATGGAAGAAAAACGGCTCATTGGCACCAAAAGCATAATACTCAAAACGATTTTTCCCAGCAACGATCACATGCGCATGCAATTCCTGAGAGATCTTCCGAACAGAACGCTTTTTTCTTGGCTCAAATGATGCATCTAATTGTTTACACGCAAAAGCAGCGAGCCCCAACGATAAATCGTCTGGTCTGCCCGCTGTCGTAACAATGGTTTTTACTTCTCGCATGTTTGCTCTAAAACACCTGTTAAATGTGAAACAATTTGCTCCACAGGGAATCCTTCAATTTGTTCACGTGGAATAAAGTATGCCAATTGCCCATCCTTTAAAATTGCCATTGATGGTGAACTTGGTGGTACATCCTCAAAAAAGCTACGCATTGCCGCAGTCGCTTCAGGATCCTGACCCGCAAAAACAGTCACAAGATTATCAGGCTTAACCGCCTCCACTGCCTCACGAGCAGCCGGACGCGCCAACCCAGCCGCACAACCACAAACCGAGTTAATCACAACCAACGAAGTCCCCTTCGTCTCCGCCATAAACTCATTCACCGCATCAGCCGTCGTAAGCTCCGTAAATCCAGCCCCCACTAACTCCTCACGCATCGGTTTCACTACCTGTTTCATATATTCATCGTAAGCGTTCATGCTTTTACCCTCTTTCATATGTATTCGCAAATGTTATTATAGCAAGGTTTTTCTCGAATGTACAAAGACTTGCCTTTTGCCTGATTTCATGGGTTTTCGGGGGAAATGTGACTTTTTCGTGATTTTGGTGACTTTTTTGTGTAACGAGGATTGGTTTGTTAAACACTTGTTACACACCCGAAAGATGGATTCTATTATTATATTTTCTACTGTTTTTATTAGTCTTCCATCCACACTTATTATAAAGATTTTTCATTTACTTTATCATTTGACTCCAATAAAATGTAAATAAATACATATAAAAGAGGTAACAAAATGAATCCATGGATAAAGGCCATTCTGGGTGTAGTCATAATATTCGGCTTCAGTATAACGTTGAATCAATTGATGGAACCTGGAGTTTTAAGCACTATGTTAAAAGGCTTAGTTATTTCAGTTGTAATACTTGTGAATAATTTCACTCACAATAAAAATACAGAACACAAAATAAACCAAGATAGCCATTAAACTATCTTGGTCTTAGTTTTCATTTAGCAACATACTTATCATGATAACGTTTGAGCATTGTTGCCATTTGTTCACGGGTAAGTGCACCAGTAGGATTTGTGCTTTTTCCATCTCCTTTGATAATACCCTCTTTAATAGCCCATTCCCATGCGCTTTTGTGTGTTGAGGCTACTTCAGATGAAGAATGTAAATTAGCTTTGTTTGCTATTAAGTTTTTTAATAAGTTCAATTCTTTCTTTAGTTCATTATATTGATTCACTTTCAAATCCTCCTCAAGTCCATTTTTGATATCTTTTTTGAATTGCTCCTCTGTTACTCCCATGCTGATTAGATATGAATATGGATCCACATGAGTAGTACCACCTAAATTATTTGTAATCCATCGATGCGTTTTGACTCCATTCCCAATACTGTCTAAAACAATTGATATACCTGCATCTTTAGCAAGCTTTCGTAAAAGCCAAATGTACGCTTCGTAATCTTTTTTAAATTGTTCCTTGTCAGATGTACGTGCTAATTCCACTTGCGCATAACTATATGGATTACCTTTATGCCCACAACCGTATTGCACTCGATTAACTGGTGCAACTTGTACAATTCGGCCACCACCACCAACCCAGTGAGAAGTAAAGGCATTTGCTTTGTTTCGGTTCATATAGGCGATTTCTCTTTCTAATGCATCAATACCACTATTTTTCGCATTACCAGATTCATGGGCAATGACATATTTCACCACGGTTAATGCCTTATTGGGCAAATCTGCCATCATTTGTTTTTCAATAATATAGCTCATTTTGCATCCCCCTCCCCTGATTTATCCTTAACAATTGCTAAAATATTTTTAATAAACTCTGGCGTAGGCAAACCCATCTTTGTACCGTTTTCCGTGATAGAAATAAATTCAAGTACGCAAAATGCAATGGCTGCCCCATCACCTGCGTACTCGATACCTGGAATTACTAGCGACAGTAAATACACTGATCCAACTAACATTAAGTAATAAATTTTTCGTATGATGCCGTTAAATCCTACACGACTGTTTAAGTTACGATTAACGATACCGCCCATAATTCCTGTAATATAGTCAATAGCCATAAAACCGATTAATACAGTTACTGCCATGCCTAGACCATCCACAGCATAAGACACTAAAGCCCCAATTAATCCACTAATTGCCCCTATCCATTTTTCCATTACAACACTTCCTTTTTTGCATAATAAAAGCCCTCCACAGATGATTGTGGAAGGCATAAAACAAAATGTATTATTACTAATTTTGTAGTAAATCAAAGTTATATTTTTTATTTATCTTATTTGCAATTGTTTCTAAAAACAATTCAACAGTCATGTTTTCAACTTCTCTTGTATACCATGCAAGTTTTGCACCATAAATTTTTTTATTATAATTTACTTTTAATGGCCAAAATTTTTTAGTTGCATAAGTATAATCAAATTTCACATATAGTTCCTTCCCATTTGGACATTCCATAATTACGTTATACATTGGATTTTTTCTTTCTGGCTCAAACTTAACTTTTCTAATTTTGGTTAGCAATAAATCACTCCTCTATTTACTAAATTCGACAAAAGGAAAGGAATCCCTGCTGAATTAAATAATAAAAATAACGCTAGCTTATGCCGCGTTTCTCTTAAAACATATTTGCATACTCACTCCATGACAGTACATTTAGTTCTTCCTGCTTTGAAAATAGATAATCAAGCATGTTTTTAAACTTTTCTGTTGGATAATTCATTTCATCTTTATTTACATCTTCTACTTTGTGAAGTAGGAAAATCACCGTTGCCCCTGTTTCTATTACATAATCAATCGCATTTCTAAATGTGATTTCTTCTACATTGTTATATAGAATGACTGTTTTAAGCAAATGTGGTTGAATTGGTGGAAGAATTTCATATTCTTCTCTTATTGACCTTCCTAATTTATAGTTTTTCATGACCTCTAAAACGTCATTATTATAACCGCCATAAGGGTACGCTACAAAATCAGCAGTTCTGGAAAATCCATTGGATATTAACCATTCCCTACACACGTCCAATTCTTCCTGAATACGATTTATTGACAATGTTGATAAATCTTGATGTGTAACAGTGTGATTAAACAAATCCCACCCATAATTATATAACTCTTTTAATTGTGCTAAATTCATATATCCCGTTGTACCTACTGAGCCGCTAATGACACCAACTGATCCAACGAATCCTCTAGCCAACATGAGGGGAAAAGCGTTCGTATATTGAGAAATAAAACCATCATCAAAGTGAAGCAATACATTTCCTTTTGAAATCCTGTTGGTGTAGACTCCATCAAATACGACAAATGTATGATCGCCAGTAACACTAATTTGTAATGTTGTAATCGTATTATTAAGACTTTCATTACCTACTACATTCAATTTAGAAAGAGGTATCATGACCTCATTCCATCCACTAATCACTTTCCATTTTGTCGTTTTCCAAGAAAGATAGCTGGCCATATTATCAACTGAAGATAATCTCAACTCAATATTAGAAAGCTTGTTCACATCTTCTACGTAGAAACGTATCATCATTGTTTTGGTTTTTGATAAGTTAAATTGTACTGATCTTAGTCTACTCGCTGATGTAGTATTGGCATCATTTGTAGTTACTTTGACAGACGACTGTCCGACTTTAACATGTTCTGTATCTTGTGAAACTACTCCATACCACAATTGCCATCTTGAGAAATCTGTCATTAATCTTCCCTGGTTAATGGTTTCTTTAGACTGTCGATTTCCCGATGTAATAGCTGCAAATCCACCCTTCTCACCATCCCAATATTGCGGTATGACTGCGCCAACTGCATCACGGATTAGCTTCTTTTTTGTAAAATCAACACCTTCTCCGCCTGGTACTACAAAAACTTGCTTTACATTATCCCAACCCTGACTAGGTATAGGGCTTCCCAATGCATCACGGATTAACTTTTCTTGATTAAATTTTGTCATATTATCACCTTCTGTAGTTTGTTAATGGCATCCGCTTGCATTTTATTTGTGTAATCTTTAATTTAAATCGAGGATAGTCTCTACCTTCGTCTATTGTCCATACCGTATCAAAATCCCATCCATCGAATGTTGATTGTGTTTGCATTTCTGTAGTTGTACGTGCCTCGGTGTAAATTTCTGTTACTTGCTTCCAGAAATTTGACCATACTTCACCTGTTATAGGTTGTGCCCTATAATAAGGTTTTGGCCACCATGAGGGAGGACCTGTACTATTCCATTCAGGCTCCCAATAATCACGATCTTTATTGTACTGTGATTCGTAATTTACATATAATTTATTATCTGTGCCTCTTATAAACATTTCTTCAATATAATTTAAATCGCTAGACCAACCCCGCATAGTTACACCTAACGATACATCACAATAACAGGAAATTATTTCAGCACCGTAATTTTTAGCAAAAACATCCAACTGTTTCCTACTACGTGACGAATAGTTATAAATCTCTACACATGTATAACAATTCTCAACATTACCACTATATAGAACGTTAGCAAATGTACCAGCCTGTATATACTTATCATCTGGCTTATCTTCATCTTGTACGCCACCAATTTTACCTGTAACATAACAATCTTTTATAACAGCATTGGAATAGCAAACAAGCCCTCCCGCCAATCCTGCTGTTATATCTACATCAGCAGAACACCTATTTATTATTGTCCCTGTACCAGCTGAACTTATCAGGCCGCCTGTACTACTGTGTACATTTGTGGATTCCATTTTGCCTGTTACATGGCAATTGGTAATTGTACAATCGTTTGTTGATGATACTAAAATAGCTATCCAGGTCCATAACGTGTTAGTAATATACGCATTATCAATCGTGATATTTAAAAGTGTTGCTTCTATTGCTGAGCTGATAAAAGCTGGACCCTCAATATCTTCAGTGATGGTTAAATTACTTATCGTATATCCACCACCATTATAGGTACCACCAAACGCTTTACCTTGATAGCCTATTGGTAGCCATTCAGCACCTGATAAATCGATATCCGCTACTTGTTTATAATAATACTTAGGGTTTTCATTATTTTTATCCCTCACATTGATAAGGTCTTGTACAGTTTTAATTAAAAATGGGTCATCTTTTGTACCAGTTCCACCACTAAACATCATCCCCCTCTCCTTCTTCCTCTTCTTCTTCTTCAATTCCCTCTTGACACATGGCTTGTACACTTATATCTACATTTCCGCTTTCCAAGCCTATCAAATTAATTTTAACGCCTGTATATTTATCTTCTGCATCTTTAATTAATTCCCATAGTGCTGTTATCGGCTCTGCTTGCTCTACCTGGCCAATCCCCGTAGTCACACTAATTACTTCATCGTAGGAAGTTGTAAAAAGAAATTCAGCCCCGTCACTACCTGCTGATACAGTTTCTGACTCTAAATAATACGTTGGTCCAAGTAAACCAGGGTCAACAACCTCATCATTTTGTGCTGTAAATCTAATAGCATACCAAGCTTGCCTATGCTTTGATGAGTCAAATTCTGATGGTGGTTTTTCAAGAATGCTAATAACCATGTACATCACGTTTCTACGTGGGAAAGTCCAATCCTTGATACTCTCGTATGACCTGACAGTTCTAATACCTTTACTGCTGTAAGTACGTATACTAACGTAATAAGAACGATATTTTCTTAATAACTTCAAGCGTAATCCATTGTGTTCGAGTAATTCTTTATAAAATATTTCTGCTTGAATAGCATTTAATGAAGGACTAGCAGGTACTGACACACCATTTAATTGTAAACAATTCACTTCTCCAATGCGTAACTCGTAAAGAGGTTCAAATGGTATCTTTTCGAAAGCAACTCCATACATCACATTCTTATGAACAGTTGGATCAAATTGTGAATTTGGAACTTCTGAGATAGTAATTAATAAGTATTCAGCACCATCACGTGGTAGTTTCCAATTGAGCAACTGATCCCTTATCGTTTCGTAATCATACACAAATGGAACACCATCGGAGCCGAACGTCACAATATTTATTTTATAATTACTAAATTCAGGCCTTAATGATAATTTAATACCTCCGTACTCTTGCATCAGGTGATAGTTTAACTTGACAGAAAAATCATCAAGCTCTATATTTTCCCCTTCTGTGTCAATTAACAAGCTACTGTTGCCTAACATGTTGTTCTTACCAATTTTAAATTCACGTAACGGGGCAATATAAACTTTATTGAATTTCACTGCATAATCTCTTACTTTGTGAATCTCTGGATTAAGTTGTTCGAGTGGCACTTCACTTACGGTAATACTGATTGCTTGCATTTTAGGTTTTGGAAATGTCCAGTTACTCATAACGTCAGTTATTTTCTCAAGTTTGTATTCTTCAAATTGATTGTCCTCATACCACTCACTAATGTACACGTGGTACTTACTGTATTGGGGCTTAACCTTTAAAGACATACCCTTTAGTTCACCTTGGATATAATAATCAATAGAGGTAGATATATTGTCAGGTAAGATTTCTTCCTCGCCAAGTTCGATTCCATCAAGAGCCATACAATTGATCTTGCCCATTTGCCAACTCTGTAAAAAGTAATTTAAGGTAGGGTCTTCTTTCTCTTCATATCCCTTATCTTCATTCATGACATTCACAATATCACGTATAACTTGCCCTACATCCAACTTCGGTACTTCTTTAAATAAAGGATTATAGCGTTTACCTACGATACGTTCCGTTGCATCAATGGCTAAATCTGTATCAATCATGCGAACGGTATCCCCTAGCTCAGCTGATACGATTTCTTGCTGTTGAGCACCAGACATTTTACTAAAATCTATAATGTCTACTTCATGTGCATATTCATATGAAAAATTTTCATTCAAATCAATTTTTTGTGTAATCGATTGAATGTTTTTCCCAACCTCTAGCACTAGTTTATTATTGGCACCACGTCTGTTATAAATCGTAATTACAAACTTGTTATATTCAACTTCTAACCCATTTTGGCGTGCGAATTCATTAATGCGACTCCTACCACCTTTAGCGCTTGGCCTATAGTAATAATAACCGCCTGCTAAATCAATAATCTTAAATCCGTCCATTCCCCAGCATTGCGAAATGATACTCCGTGGTGAACCCTCATAAAATTCTTCTTCATCTTCTGCTACAAAGGGAGCTTCCGATGGATTATTTAATAGATAACTTACATGCTCAAGCATCAGCTTAATTGCTTTACTTCGATCACGCTGCTTGTCTACCCCCGCAATAATAAAATAATCCCCATCCATTTCCACTAAATTAGGATAGTGTAAAAAAGAGGGGAATATATTTTCAGCCATTTGTATGTCAGCGGTGTATTGGTCATTGATGACTTCATAAATCTCTGCATTAATAACATTTTCAAGCGTACCGATAAGCGATAGATTGCTATGATTTAAAACCTTAATATCGTAACTCATACAGCCACCATATCAGGTGAACAACGGAATGTTGCCCAAAATAACCCGTCATCTACGATACGCTCAAAATCTTCACTAGAAATAAACTTAGCCATGTATGCCCAATTTGGATCTTCATCAAAAATTAATCGCTCTTTTTGTGATGATTTAAAATAACCACGTAAAGCCCGACAAGCATCATAATAGGTTTGGCCTAACAACGGTGTAAGTAGGAATTGTATGCGAACTTCAATGTCGCTTTCACTATTATCAGTTACCACTACACTGCCACTAACCTCAGGTAATTTAATAAACGAATCACTAAATTCACCAAAAAGGGGCCTTTCGGTGTCCATAACCTCAAGCCCAAATTCTGAACAGTGTATTCCTTTAAATGTGATGTCACGCATGCTATTTCCCCCTTCGATCACGTTGCTGCTGTTCATAAATTTGACGTGTAATTTTCTTAACATCAGCTTCTTCGCGAATAATAAATTGTGCGCCCTCTAACATGCGTTCATAATTATTGTGAATTACTTGCGGTTCTTGTTGTCCTCCACCAGATGCATCAAATATGGCTTTACCAATTGCACCTAACACTCGCTCATTAAGAGGTAAAATGGCTTCTGGACCAGCTTCTCCTACCCCATGCAATGCATTTCCTGTATTAAACAACGTTGGCTTATTAAATACGCCACCTTTTGCATGCCATTGAATATCGATTTTAGGAAGCCCTTCACCGAACCAATCTAATGGATTGATAGAGCCCTTAATACTAAATTTGGGCTTCTTGAGCTTTGGCCAATTAAAATCGAATTTAAAGAATCCCTTTATAGCATCTATTGCTTTTTTAACAGCATCCTTTGCTTTGTTTATTGGTGTCTTAATGGCCGAATAAATAGAATCCCATTTTTCTTTGACCTTGCTAAGGAGATCACTGAATGAAAAGAATCCTTTGATTTTTCCCACAACAGTCTTAGCAACATCGGAAATTTTTGACCAGATATTCGAAAAGAAGTTGGAGACACCCGTAAAAATTTCAACTGTCTTACTTTTTATTTTGTCCCAGTTTTCGACAATCGTTTTTACTAATATGCCAACTGGTCCCGTAACGACTACAAGGATGGTTTTCCAGTTTTCCTTCAGGAAGTCGACTATGGCGCCACCAGCTTTTTTGAAAACGCCAACAATAAAATCCCATAGATCTGTGAAGAATTCCGCTATAGAATCCCAGTTTTCAATAATTAACGGAACGGCTATGGTTAACGCTGTGACCGCAATACCAATTGGTCCCGTCAAAGCACCAAAAGCAACTCTTAAAGCCGGTATGACTTTTGATGCTAGATTAGTAATGACCGGAACGAGCTTACCCAAAATCGAAGCAAAGCCAGCACCACCCTTTCCACCACCAAATAAGGTGGTTATGGTGTATACTGCTGGGCTGAGTGCGGTAAATGCTCCTACTAATGTGCCAATAGCACCAACAACAGCTACAATGATTGAGGTTAAACCTGAATGTTCTTTTGCAAAACTAGCAATACTCGATACTACTTTTGCAATAACACCTAGCAACGGATCTAGTGCTTCTTTTACATCTGATATAGCTTGTCTCAATTCTGTCATTGGATCAGCATTAACTTGCTCCGTCATTTTGTTAATTTCCGCTTGGCCTTCAGCAACAGTAATCTGTCCATTAGCCACATCATCTAGCACACTAACAATTGCATCGCCCTGGTCTTCCCACATAGTCCCGAAAATTTCAACGCCAATCGTTTCACGTAAAGTAGCATCTTCGATTTGGGATAACCATGTTGCCATTTCGGAAAATGCCTTTGAACCTTCTTCACCACCTTTAGCAATTGCTTTCCCCCATCCCTCTAACTGAGAGAATAAGGCTTGTACAGCAGCACTGTCAGGAGGGTCTTTCGCTATCGCTAACTTTTCGGCATTCATAGCTTTAAATGAATCTAATTCAGCTTTGTGCGCTTCTCTTACAGCATCCATTTCATCACTTAATCTCTCATTAAGTGCTTCTTTACGATTAGTATGTTCCTCTTGAAGTGCCGATAATTTCGCCTGATTCACTTCTCGTAACGCATCAATCTGTGCCTTATTAGATTCACTAAGTACCTTTAATTCCTCTTGTTTGCGTTGTTGAAAAGCTTCTTTTTGAGCGTTATGACGTTCTTGCAAGGCTGCTTTTTCAGCTGCTTGCATTTCTTTTAATGCATTTTTCCGCTCATCAAATCCATTTTTTAATGTTTCTTTTTCGTTTGCAATTTGCTCTGAAAGTTGCTCTTTTCGAGTCTCAGTCTCTGTTTTAAGCGCTTCTTTTTTAGAATCCGATGCTTCTTTTACCGCATCCTTTTGACCTTTCAAAACTTCAATTTGTTCTTTGCGATCTTCTCTGATTTTTTCAAGACGTAACTGTTCTTCAAAATTGCGTAATTCTCGCATTGCATTCTGGCGATCAGCGTTCGTTTTCGCATTATTTACACGTAAGTTTAGTTCAGCACGTTTCTGTGCGTTCTCTTGTTTCTTAATGGCTTTATCTTCAGCTTCAGTTTTAGCATCTAATGCATCTATTTTATTGTCTAAGGCTTTTAACTGATTATATTTTTCTTCATCAATGAGCTTCATACGCTCTTTGTACTCTTTGTCTATGAGCTTTATTTTTGCTTGAGAGTTTTTCTCAAAAATTTTCAGCTCTTCTTGTTGCGCCTTTTCTAACTGACGTAACTGTTCTTGCTGATTTTTAGTTAATGTCTCAGTTTCAGCAGTTAATCTTTTTTCCAATGCTTTTTGTTGTTGTTCATAGCTTTTAACCGTAGCATCATAATTAGCGCTTAATTTTTTTTCAAGTGCTTTCTGTTGTTGGTCATAACTCTTAGATACAGCGTCATACTCTCTTTGAAGCAGTTTATCTAAAGATTTTTGTTGTTGAGCATGACCCTTGGAGATGGACTTCTCTCGATTACTTAGCGATTTTGCTAAGGCATCTTCTTGTTTAGAAAAGTTGGCTTCCATCGCGGAAAGTTGCTCATCTGACATTTTTTGAGTATCCCCAACAACATCACGAATGGCGTCCTTCATGGATTCTTTCAATCCGTTACCCATTTCAACAGCGCGAATACGCCCTTCTTTCAAGCCATCTAGTAGGTTGTCGATATTCCAACTTTTTTCTTGAGCAGCTCTCGCTAAGATAGTTTCAATCTCCTTAGCATTGTAGCCCGCTCGTTTCAGCTGTCCGCCATATTCGCTGATAATATCAAGCTGTTCAGGAGGGAAACCGATTTTCAATAAACGACTAATTAAGTTGGTTGCCTCGATATTGGATATACCCAGTGCCTTGCCAACTTCGTTCGTTTCTTGAATCAGTTCAGTAAAATCGATTCCACTATATGCTCGGGTAATGACAGCTGCACCATTTACAACTTCTTGATTAGCCTCATCTGTAGCATCTTTATTTAAAGCCCATTGCCTACGAACTCCTTCGAGTGAGGCTTCTCCATCAACACCGTACGCTTCTACATCTCGCACAGCCTGTCTAACGGTTTCTCTTGATGATTCAGGTACATCAAAGGAAATCTTAATAGATGTATCCAAACTAGAGCTTGCTAATGCTGCTGATACTGCTGTGCCTACCCCAATAGCCGCACTTGCTGCACCTGCCATAGACTTTAAGCTATCTGCAAGACCATTCACTTCTTGTTCAGCTTCATTTGCTTCTTGTCCCAATCGAGCTAAATCTTGTCGAACTTGTTCAACAGAAGAACCGCTGTCTAACGAACGAATGGATGCTCGCAACTCTGTTATATCACGACCTGCGTTTAATGATGAGCGTGCGATTTTATCGAATGCGGTATCTAATTGTTTTGCACTGGCAGAACCATTTTGGATAGCTCTTGTTAAATCTCGCCCCAATAAATCAGAAAAATCACCAACCGATTGGCCAGTGACTGAAAATAAATTTTGTAGTTGTCGTAAAGACTCCGTTTGATCAGCTTGAGCTTGCTTAGCACGTTGTAATGCTTGTTCTGTTCCTGTTATGGCATTGGCTGCTTGTTGTTCAGCAATTTGATTACGCTTAAGCTGTTCCTCTAGTTTTTTGGCTTCCTCTGAATTTTCACCCCATAGATTTTTTGCACGTGCTAAAGTTGCTGTGGTTTCTTCTGTTTTACGCTTTGCCACTTCATAAATTTGTTGTAAACCACTCATTTTCGCCTCTAACTTTTCAGTCTCAGAAGCACTGTGTTTCATCTGTTCTTGCTGGAGCTTCATCTGTTGACGTAATGATGTGGTTTCTTTGTTCATTTCCGTCATTGATTTATTAAATTCTTGGTTAAATGCCTTGAAGGTTATTTTGACTTCGTTGTTATTGTTAGCCATATACTCACTCTCCTATCAGGCTATTACTCCACCCATCAAACGCCAGTTTATTCGCATAAATACGCTCTACTGTTGCTATTGGACCATGCCAAAAGGTTTCGGGGTCGATGCCTGCTATTAATACGTAGAGTGTGTAAAGATCCTCCACATGCTTGATGACTAGCTTTGGTGGTGGTGTTTTTTTTTGGATTTTTTCGTTTGTTTGTGTAAAACTTTAGCAAATTCATTCGATTCACTCATTAATCCAACAATCAAATTAGCATAAAGTTGGATTGTATCCGTTAATGAATAATGGTACTTTTCCAAAAATTCATCAAAGGATAATCCAAGATTTTTATTGGCGCCAATTGCAGCTAAATAAATAACAGCAATTAATTTTTGCTCATCAAAAGCATTTAATAATTCAAGAGAAGCTTCTTCATCAGATTGTGTAATAAGCGTTTCAAGTCCCTTAATTTTCAGTAAATCTTCAAACAGACTCGATTCTAACAAGCCTGTATCATAACCTTTTTTCACGGCAGCGTTCGTTAAAAAGGCTGGGTGTACTTTCGTGTTAACAAATCGCTTTTCAAATTCACCATCAACCTCTACAACTTCTACCTCTTTTAACTCGACCTTTTGAATTTTCATGTGATTCTCCTCCATCTATTCAAAAATAAAAACACCTCCCATTTAGGAGGCGTTCAATTAAGGTGTATCTGGTTCAGTTTTTTCAACTAATTTTCGTGTGAAGTTTGTATGCCAAGTTTCCGCAATTTCTGGTTCTTCTAACTCAGCTGTAATCGCCTCATAGTAGAATTGGCCATGTGCGTCCGCAACTGCACTAAATGCTAGTTCAAGCATCGCTAACTCTTCTTGGGACGTATCAATGTTGATGGTAAAACCACCTGCATTAGATGCTTTAGGGAATGCAATTAATTTTGTGAGGTCCTCAAATTCATCTACCACATCAGCTGTAAATACAAAGTCTTTACCCAATGAATTGGAGCCATAACTATAGATACCAGGCTTTAAATCCTCGTTAGATAAACCGAAATAGTCACGTAAAACTTGTACAGGTACATGGGCACTAACTGTTACATTTAGCTTTAATGTAACGGTTTTCTCCGCAATTGTTGCACGACCACATTTTTTCGATAAAACGGTTGTCTCAGGTTCAGATGCAATCGTACCTACACAACCAAATTTTGTACCTGGTTCTTGTTTGCCTCCTTTCATAAATTGAATCGATGCGTTTTTGATATTCCACGCATCAAATTGCTCAATTACTTGTTTTGCCATTATAAGCCCTCCTCTATTAATTCTTCTAATGCGCCATGTAATTTCTCTAAAATTTTAGGCGTTGATTTCTGTAATGAACGATCACTAAAATGCTGTGCCCAGGGATTAGTTGGTCCTCGACCTTCATCAGGGAAAACCAAGTAACCAAAACTACCTTTTTTATTGGCGGCTCCTCCCTTTGTTTTCACAACAAACCCCAAATTATGTTCCTCACTTGTTGACCAATTACTTTCTTTCGCGTGTCTCTTATTAGCAACATTTGAAACGGGTAAAAGATTGGACATTTCTTTTGTAGCAATCTCAATAGCATCCGTGTGTAGCACTTGGTTAATGGCTTTCTCTGCTCGACCTGGTAACGCCTTAATTTTTCCTTCCAAAGAAGTTAAATCATTAAATTCAACTAGTGACCTCATAATTCAATACACCCAGTCACAATTTTGCGTTGATAAAGAAATACAACTCTATCAACGTAGTTATCCGTATCTTTTCGTTTTAATCTTTGTTTTTGGGTACGTTTCAAAGACATGCGAGGTAAGTTAGAAAGCTCTATAACAATATCAATCGTACGTTCATCGATGTCATCACGATTTTCCGAATAATAATAGATAACTACATCTTGACTGATAGACTTATTATCATCGTTTTTACTCATGTCACCTGTTTCATAAACAAAGAAATGATAGTTCTTTTTCTTAAACTGAGTTTCTTCATCCTCTGCTAAATCATCCTCAAAAACAGGAATATCAAAGATGTTTAACGCTGTAAGTAATGCGTCAATCTGTTCCTGCATCTTGGTTTTCGTTTTGCTCATGTGCTCCCACCTCCTGCAAATAAAAATAGAGATACATCTTTTCTCGATCCGAATCGACCTTAATCACGTCATACTCATTGCCATCCACAATGACTTTTAATTTACTTTTATCAAATTTGCGTAAACTTGGAGGGCAGAGCGTGCGAATCTTCAAACTCAAAACAGCACTCAATACTTTGGCCATTTCATAATCTTCATCACGACATGACATTTGCTGATAAGCAAGTCTCCCCATTGGTACAAACTTTTCACCGATTCTTTTTCCTTTAGGAGATCGCTCTGTTTCCTTTACACCATATTGTATAAAACCGTCATTCAGCACATCACGGATTTTCTTGTTGGTCATTTTCAGCTCTCTTTTCTAATGCAACATGCATAATAAGGCGTTTCAGTTCATCTGCAAAATTCTTTTCAAATTCATCTGCTGCATTGTTATATACATAACGACAGCGCTCTAATAACAACTCTGTTTCCCATGCGTCTAATCCAAAAGAAAAAGCCTTACTCGTCAATTTCTCGAAGTACGACTTTGCTCTATCAATGATACGTTCTAACTCAGCATCTTCATCATCCCAGGTAATACGTAATCGATGCTTTAATTCTATAAGCAGTTCATTCATCATTATTCACCGCTTTTCAATGCAATTTCCGCTTCGATAGCTTCCTCTTTACCTTTTACTTTAGTGCCGTTAGAAAGCTCATAATAGCCTCTTCCCGTGTGCTTTGGAAACTCTGACACTTGTTCTTTATGTTCTTCCTGCTCGTTAATTGTAACTTCTGCAAGATAGATTTTTTTGTACTCAGGATGAACACCTGTTAAAAAATACACACGTCCCTCATTTGCTGTAAATCCTTCAGCTGGATATGTGTCGCCTGCTTTATACATATGGCCATTATGTTCTAGCGCTTTAAATGGATTTACTACTTTTGCTGTAATCATGTTCGTTTCCCTCCCAAATTAGTTAAGGTGTGTCTGGTGTATTTGTAGTGGCTGTGTTGTTGATAGCCATATTTGTAATATCAAATACGATGAACGAATCATTATCAAGTGGACGACCGTTTGTTAATTGACGAGTTAAATATAAACGCTGATCTTCAATTAAGCGTAATACGTCAGTAGATTCTAATTTTGTTTCACCAGCTACTCCCATGAAATAATCTTTTGGTTTACCGGAAATCATTGTATTCAAAGGTACAGCTGGCGATTGAATGATTTCCAAACCAGGAATAGCAAAATTATTATGTGTCCAAGAACCGTCATCACGTTGCTTTGCCCCATACGCAAATAATTTTGTCGCATAATCGAACGGGTTAATGATTAATGATACGCCCGTATAACTACGTGTACCTCCTTTTGTTGTTGGTGCCAAGATTTTTTCACCGATTTCTTGAGGTGTGAAAACATCCAAAATTACTTTGGCTTTATCTGGATATGCACCATCCACAATAGCACCTGCTAAATTTTTTATCATACCAATCGGTTGTTTTTTACCAGTCCCTTTAACAATGACATTTTCTAACTCTGTTGAAATAACTTCTGTTAAAAATGCACGTACATAACGATCTAACCATTCAGGCCCAAGTTCGAACATTGCTTTGCAGACAACTAAAAATCCAGAAAGTTTATACATACCTTGCTCGATTGTTTCAAATCCATGGTCAACCATTTCTTTGATTTCATCGCATACATCTCCCCAAAAGGCTGTTGTTGCCCCTTCCTTACGCACTACCCATTGCGTATTTGCACCAACACGCTGAAAATTAACACGAGACAATAATGGATGGTCCATTGCTAAATCTTCGAATACACGTTCATATACAGTTGGTGGTACAAATGTAGCTACACCGTCAAATGATTGCACATCAATTGCAGCGTTATAAAATTTCTTCTCCTCTGTCGTCAATGTACGTATGCCTCGTGATGCTAATACAGCATTGTCCCATTGTTGCTCGTTTGCACGATTAGCCTCGCGGATTGTCGTATTCATTAAATCTTGGAAGTGTAGCATATTACCTTCATAATTCTCAACAATTCGTGCTGCAACTTCGTTTGGATCAGCGCTTTCAAATGCTGCTTTTAGAGCAGCCACTTGAGCTTCTTTATTTTCGATAACTTTTGGTTCATTATCTAAATTTTTAATACCTGTCATATAAATGACCTCCTATTTTTGAGTAAAATAAAAACGCCTACTCATCTGAGTTGCGTTGGAAATTTGTTAAAATATTTTGTTTTGGCGCTGGCTCTCGTTTAAATCGAGCAAGAACGCTATTTTTAAATGCTTCTGCATCTGTTTTGGTTTTGTCGTCATCGGCTTGGTCTTCCACAACTGTAGATGATGCGAAACCAATAGCGATCGCTTCATCTGCTGTGAACCATGTTTCATTGTCCATCATAGTAGCTATTTCTTCCTTTGTCGCTTGAGCTTTAGATAAATATACATCAACAATAGACGCGTCTAGTTTGGTCAATAATTCAGCTTCTTTAGTTAAAGCTTCTTTGTTACCCCAAATGCCTGTCGAAGCATTATGAATCATCAACATCGAGCCCGTATTCATGATTAATTCGTCTGCAGCCATTGCGATAATTGAAGCTGCTGAACATGCCCAACCATCCACAATAATTTTTACTTTTGCCTTATGATCCTTCAGACGATTATAAATCGTGATACCGTCAAAAGCATCACCGCCAGGACTGTTAATGCGAACCGTAATATTGTCAGTCGTTACATCTTTTAATAATGAATCAATGTCACTTGCAGAAATAGAATCGTACCACCAGCTTTCCCCAATGTCACCATAGATGACAATTTCAGTTGTGGACGCATCAATTTTTTTTGCGGATAGTTCCTTTTTAATTTCTGGAATTTGTTCAGCATATTGTTGATTTTTAAATTGCTTAAAACGATTTTTCATGTTAGGTTTCACCTCCTTTTAATGCGGTCTCTGCATCTTGATAATTCTTCGTAACATGACGCTTATCTCCAATTTCATCGTTCACAGGCTCATGCCCCAGTTCTTCTAGAATATTATTAATTGTATAAACCCCAATCGCAAACATTTTGTCAAAGGCTGTAGCCAATTGTACGATGTCTGTAATTTTGATTTTTGATGTATCAATTTTTAAAAATGTTCGGTTTAAATATTCATCTTTTGAATAGGCCTTACGATTAAATTCATCTTCCATCATTTCTGCAGGTGGATTAAGTGCAAACATAATAAAGTTGTCAGTTTGTTTATCAATATCCGCTAAGTCGCCTTTCAACAAACCACGTGGTACATGAAATGCCATCGCTACATAATTAAAAATATCATCCACAAGGTTACTTATATCTCTACTATCTATTGTTAAACCGGTTTTTGAATCTGACATGTCTTCAATCTCAAAACCATCTTGTAATTGGAAAGCAACACTTTTCTTGTCTGGATCAAACCAATTTTTCAATTGATTTTCAAACATGTCATCTATTTTTTTCTGCGTTTCATCATCCTGCGCCCTTAAATAATCACCTTTAACTAATACCCGCTTATTATTTTTTAGCTTGTAATAGCTTTTAGCAGCTTCAACCATTTTTCCGTGTGATTCATACAATTCATCGATTACCGATAATATTTTTGTATCTGTAAGTTTTAAACGAATTACTTCGGATTCTTTGTATGTTCGGTTTAATGTGAGCTCACCGATCTGTATATTTGAATATACATTTTCATAAAAAGCATATTCCTTCACATCAAAACTATCAGCAATATAGAAGTTGTCATTTTCCATAATGATTAAGCATTCGTTTTCATAGATAAATTTCCGAATAGCTTTATGAAAGAATGCTGTTGCGTTTTGATTTTGATTTGGTTGTATATTCAAGGCATAATACATGTTTCCTCTATGCAATTTTCCTTCTTTATAGGTTTTTATTTCACATCTAGATAAAGCATTGGCGATTAAGTTCACACATGTTTCTACTGCTAACTTTTTATAATAATACTCCGCCGATAATTCATAGTAACAATCTTTTAAACTTTCTAATTGGCCGTTTTTAAAAAACTTTTTAACCCATTGCCACATACTTATTTACTCACCTCCTAGTAACTGTATGTTTTAAATGCTTTCGACACATTTTCAGCAGTTAAAGTTCGAGATTCTACAATTTCTAACTCAAATTGCAAAGCATGTAACAACGCAAAAAAGCCGTCAGTCTTTCTCATCTTCGGCTCGATTTTTTCATATGTTATGTTCCCTTTTCCATCAGGCTTTACATAAGTATTATTTGTATACCATCGCATCATTAGGTCATTTCCCCATATGATTTTTTCGTAGGCGAACATTTCTTCTATAGTAGGCTGTAACTTTGTATGTGTTGTTGTTCCACTGCGGGCAATATCAAGTGAAAAACCATAACTCTCAAATACTTCTCGCAAGTGATTGATTCGCATGATGTCACTAGCGATTTTTTTAATACGATAGTACTTGGATTGTTCAGCAAACCAAGTAGCGATTATTTCAGGTTTATTGGTTTCTTCATAAATGATAGTGACTAAACCCTGTTCTTTAGCAAGCTCAATATCGACAGCATAATTAAATAATTTTAATGACCTGTGATTAATAAATGTATGGTGCTTCCAATACCTTTTACCATCCTTCTTAAACAACAATCCAACTCCTACAAAATCTCGTGTATCTGCGTAATCAATACCACCTATACATTCAGCGCCTTTCAAGTCAGGAAATGGTTTGTTCGTTGCTTTAATCTTGTTCCAATCAGCAACTCCATCAGCAGATAATTGTGAAGGTTGATTCATGCGTTTTGTCATAAATTCGATTTTTGCTGATGGACGATTCTGCATGCGATCATATTCTAACTCCATTTCAAGCATCAAATCAGGTAAATGCATAATCGATGGATTTGCTTTTTCCCACATGCGCTTTTCGTGTACTTCTTCTGGATCGTCTAGTCTGCACATAAACGGAAATAAACGAGAATTCGGTATCTCACCACGAAGTACTTGTTCTGCCTCTTCTTTCATCTGATCTAGAAATCCATCTCGAACATTTCCGTCAGTTGTTAAATAAATCCGACGAGCTCTTGGTACTTTCCCTAAACCAGAGGTAAATACTTTAATATTATCTTCCGTTTCATAGGCGTGGATTTCATCGAACACAACAATACCTGGTCGGAATCCATCTTTTGTTTTAGCATTATTTGTATAATAGCTAACTTCAGATTTCGTTTTGATGTGACGAATCACTTGCCTTGTTTTTTTGAAATGTTTTTTGAATGTCTTCCAGTGATCTTCTAATACATCAAATAAATCGTTAAACGATGTCTTAGCTTGTTTTTCGGATGTAGCTACAATATCAATGTTGTAACCTCTTATTCCTTGTTTACCACTCATATGGAATGAAAGTGCTGCTAAAAATGCATTCTTACCTGCTCCACGGCCCATATATAAAAGAAATTCATTAAAAACAAGTGAATCATCATCGTAAAAAAGTCCGAACATACAAGCAACCACGAACTTTTGCCATTTAAAAAGTTTGAACGGAAAGTATTTTTCTATGGACTCAATCGCTTGGTTAATAGCATCCTCATCAATCCATACATTTTCTTGTGTTAATTTCTGCTCTACTAGTTCCATTAATGAAGCTACATCTTTACTAACTAATATTTCACCACTGCATACCGCATCGATGTAGTTGTCAATATGAACATTACTTTTTCTAGTAGTCATCATCCTCACCTTCTATTTTAATCTCACTTGTTTTAAGTCCCAGTTCGCTTAATATTTTAAGCATTTGTGCATTCGTTTTATTAAGCTCGCCAATGCTATCATTTTTCTTATCACCGCGAGCTCCTGGAACTGTGACACCTCGCTCTTGAATATCCTCAATGAGCATGTTTTTCACATCCCACATTGCAAGGTAATCATCAACGAGATCCATAAAGTGCGCCTGGGTTGCTCCCATTTCAAAAAGTTGCTCTCGAAGATCCTTTTCAATCCTTCTACGCAACTTTTTATTACCTGGTACTAACTCAACGATTTCGGGTGCAATTGTTATCGCTTCTTGCCCACTTTCTTGTGTGCACTGCTCCTTCTTTTCTTTCCAATTGTATCGCTTGTACCAGGATTTTACCGTATTTTCCTTGACGTTGTATTTTGCCGCAATATCCTTATATTTCACACCTTCAAGCCAATCTTCAAATGCTAATTCATGATTTTGCACCCTTACCGCCCACCTTTCCTATTGCATATTTATACATCAACAATTTAGTGTGCATGTTGTCGCGCGGAAATCTAAAAAATATATTCATTCCTGAACCCTACTCGTTGAACATTTCCCTTAATAAATCGCGAATTTTTTTACCCGGGGGTGTTATTTTACATACTTCAAATGTTGATCAGCGAATTCCACAATGTAATTCACTTCATCAGCCGTAATTCGTAACAGTTCACACGTGAATTGAAGTTTATCAGCTGATTTTAATTGTTCACGCACTTTATCTACTGTCATATGCTTACACTTACGAGCATTAACACAATCTCTTATTTGCTTGTATCGATAGTAAGCATAGCGAGTGAAAGCATTCAGCATGTCTCGCTCATACCAATCACGTTGTGAATTCGTAATGGCTGTATCTATAATCTCTGTGTCATATGTCCATGTCCCATCAGTAAGATTCATGCTACCACCTCTCTTCATTGGTAAACTTAGGCGACCTCGTTGACTCTAGACGATTATGTACATCGTTATGGCACTTAATGCATAAGCATTGTAAGTTGTTTAGAGTCAATGACAAATGTGGGTGCGCCTTGACTTCTTTCATGTGATGAACGTTTTCAGATTTGTGATAGCGACCAGCTGCTTTACATAACTGGCATTCATAGTTGTCACGCTTTAATGCTTCTTTGCGTAAAGACATCCACTCACGGCTCTTATAAAATTTCATCAACTCATTACTATTTATGTGCTTGATTAGTTCTTGCTTACGTTCAGCCTTAATCATTTTATTGTTCATCCCTCCACAATAAATACTTTGTCATTTCGATCTATTTACTAACATACAATGGACTTGGGATAGCAAACTCTCACCTCGCCCATATTTTTTATACATTGCTGTCCCACCATTGCAAAATTAAAGTCATACCCTTTTGGATATGACCTTTAGTTAACATTATTTTTAACCTATCATCTTTAAATTTTTTAAGATGACTCAATATACAAAAGGAGCAATCCCATCCTTATTCTAAAAAAGTTTTCAATAGGATGAATACCTTCTTCACTTTCTATAACTATACATATTATAGAATTAGAAAGGAGGTATATACATGGGATACTTCGGAAATAATTTAGGCAATTACAACAACAATTGTTATTACGGAGGCTATAACGGCGGTGGCTATGGTGGCGGTTCAGCATTCGTCCTAATTGTTGTTCTATTCATTCTTTTAATTATTGTCGGCGCTACATTCTTGTATTAATCTCAAAACCTCTTTTGTTCACAACATAGGAATAAATAATAGGATAAAGTTAATTAGCCATACACCTCCTTATTTTAGGGTCACTTTTACCAGAGTGATCCTTTTCTTTTTAACCTTCCTAATATTGATTAGAAATCAGGTGAAAGTCTATCAGACTGTTCTTCGTTGTATTCCCAATGTCATAACATTTTTTTCAATTTATAAGACTTTATTTTTGTAAAATAGATAAATATCGCAATTCCTTTTGACAACTATTCATATTATATGATTATAGATTATAGAAAGGAGGGAAATTATTATGTCTCAGGAATTTGGTGGTTATGGTGGCTGGGGTGGCGGTTCAGCATTTGCGCTACTTATTGTTCTATTCATTCTTCTGATTATTATCGGCGCTACTTTCATGCGTTATTAATACCCAATACTGCCCCTAATGCTCATAATTATTAGGGTACCCCTACACCTTCAAATAATTACGATGGGTCACTATCCTCCGTGTGACCCTTTTAAATATTTTTCCTCTTTCAATGTCATGCTCAACCATTTTAGGCATAATAAAAAGCCATATACCCGATTGGATATGACTTAGCTAACATCTAATATTTTTTCTTGATAGTGTATACCTATTTTTAACATATTTATTTTTAAACATTTTTCTAGCGCATCCTAAGATAACTATCGCAATCCCTTTTGAAAACTATACATATTATATATTATAGAAAGGAGGGATATTTTATGGAATACTGCGGAGAATTTCGCGAAGAGCGTCGCGAACGAAACCCATTCGCTTTAGTCGTTGTTCTATTCATTCTTCTGATTATTGTCGGCGCTACTTTCATGCATAGAGGTTACTAATACCCAATACCGCCAATACCGCATATAATGCTCATAACTATTGTAAGGTAATACTAATTTAACCTTACACCTCCAAATCATTATTAAGGGTCACTATCCTCCGGGTGATCCTTTTAAATTTTCATCTTTCATTTTCATGCTCAACCTCTCAAGGCATAATAAAAAGCCACAACATAGAGATGTGGCTTTGCAGTGTTGACGTTTCCGCAAACGTCTATTTAGTTGGTATTGCCTGTTTCTTCATCTGTAAATATATCACGCTTTGACAAGTGTTGTTGTTACCTCTTTGTTACCTTGCGATACCACTTTACGAATATAGCCATATGAATAATCCAATTTGTCTGCAATCTCTTGATATGTCATACCATCGATAAAACGCAACTTAGCTATTCTGTATTCTAATCCCTCAAGCTTCTCTACGTTTTCACGAATCTCTTTTTCAATTGCTTGATAGTGTTCTAGCTTTTCTTCAAGTGAAGCAATGCGTCCATTCAAACGATCTGTTCGTTGTGAAGCTACGTCAAGCCCATACTTTGCTGCACCTATTGATGAAAATGGTAAATGCTCATGCTTACCAATCCAATATTCTTTGTCTACCTCTAGCATTTCGATTTCAGCCTTTGCAATATCTATAATGCGTAATAAATCTGCATAGTTCTTCATGATCTCCATTTACACTCGCCCCTTAGCCATCTTCTTGTTTTGTTTAAATAACTTCACTGCCAATTCATGTAGTTCATCTGTTGGCTTAGCCCGTAATATATCTGATACATCTGTTCCAATTACTTTTCGTTTTCCAATTCGAAAGCCCAACTCGTTCAGCATTTTAGCCACTCTCGCTACATGTTCGTGCAAGACATAAAGCTTAATTGCATGTTGCTCAAACGTTTCTGGAACATATCCTTCAACCAATTCGATATAGCTCTCTAACTTCTTTATCTGCTCCCTTGCTTCATCTAAGTTCATTCTTCCTTTTGCCCCCTCTACCGCACTTCAATAAATAGACTGGTGCACTCGCCCTTTACCACAAACCCTGTATTAGCAACGCTTCAACCCACTTCCGAATATGAGTACACGCTATTGCTTTTTATGTTGTACTGTATAAATAAAAGAAATTGATTAAATCATTTCACCCAATCAGGTTTAAAATTATCCATTGCTTTGTCCAATACATCTTGGTTGATTCCCACATATCTCAATGTTGTTTCTGGTGACGAGTGATTGAATAATGCTTGTAACGCTACTATGTCTTTTGACTTTAAATAGAAATGATAACCAAATGTTTTGCGTAATGTATGCGTCCCTATTTCTCTAATGCCACATTCCTCTGCTGCTTTACGCAAAATACGATAGGCTGTTGATCTATCAATTGGCCGATTGACCCCTTGCCGACTTCTAAATAGATACTCACCTTCACTCAAACCTTGTATATAGCGTTGAACATCTTTCCTTATATATGGTGGAAAAGTGAAGCGTTTTGGCTTGTTTGTCTTTTTTTCCACAATATCTATATGAGCGTATTGAACATCTTCTTTTCGAAGCTGCAACATGTCTGATATTCGAAGACCAGCACTTATGCCGATATAGAACAACATATAATCTCTTTCATTTATACTTTTTAAATATTGAAGCATTGCATTTACCTTTTCTGGATCACGAATTGGCTGAACAACTTTCATTTGCAATCACCCTTTCTGTCTAAATGCTCCATTTACTCTTTTGTAAGTGCTGCGTCTAATTCCCATTAACTCTTCAATTTCTCTTTGACTCATCTTCTTTTTAGGTTGGCGTCTTTTTGACGCTTGCCTTTCAACTTTTTCACATAATCCCTTTTGTACCAACTCTGCTTGTAACGTCCTCATATCTTCCACTCCTTTAATAAAATAAAAAGAGGCACCAACAAAACAGGTCATTCTCCTGTTTGTTAGTGCCTCCGGTATTTTCCGTAAAGGCTGTTATTGAATTATTTCTAAATTAATTTCAATATGTTATTGCTATTGATTCGTCCATATCAAGCTTTTTCGTTTTCTTAACAATAATTTCCTCACATGCTTCACACTCAAAATAATAAGAAGAGATGTCTTTCCCGTTGACATGGCTAAAGAACTCAAATTTATGTTCTTTGCCATTAATGCATTTTTCACTTGGTACCTCTTTTGCTTTTTTCATGAACTCTAATAGTGTTGGCAATTCCATTTTTTCATCCCTCTTTCACAGAACGTATGTTTCACTTAATTATAAGAACATACATTCTATTTTGCAAGGGTAATATTTACTTTCCTTAAACTTTTAATAATCCATTTACTCAAATAGTTCATTAAAGTTGTTTAAATTCCATACTTGTACTTGCCGTTAGAATCGGTTTTCTTATTAATCGAGAAAGTACATCTTCAATATCATCAACTAATACTTCTTTGATGTATGGACTTCTTAAAGGCAATTCATCTACAGTTATAGGAAAAGGTATATCCAGCTCCATGTATTGCACCATTTGAGTAATTACATCTAACCTATTTCTATCAGCACAAACAATGTATAAATGTTCCTCACTTGCTTTTTTAATTAATTCTGTGGTTTTACCGCAAGCTCTTTTACCACCAATCATCATTACGCTCAACCTCCTTTTTACATACTTTACTCATATTGTTCAGTAAGCGCTGCTCACATAAAGTATCTTTGTTCAAACCTAAATAGGTTTTAATCCAATCTCATATTTCTTTTAAACATATTATAAAAGAAATAGTGGGGTGAAATTATGTCTAAAAAAAAGAAAATTACTAGAATAAAACCTTACGGATATTGTCCGCCAGTTAAGTACACAGCACTTAATAGTTGCTGTCCTTCAGTCCCCGCCTCTTCGTGTCTTTGTGATTGTTGTGTTTCTCCACTTCAGTCCGTCTTACAGCAGCTTGTTGGGCAAACTGTAATTCTTGGCACTGTTGCAGACGCACCAAATGTACCTCCTCTATTTTTTTTATTCACAATTATTGAAGTGAATGATTTTTTAGTTACTGTTACAGATGGTGCGACAACCTTTGAAGTAAATATTTCTGATGTTACAGGAGTAGGATTTTTACCACCAGGACCTACTATCAACTTGTTGCCACCTGTTAATTCAGGGTGCGAATGTGATTGTCGCGAACGACCGATTAGACAATTGCTAGATACACTTATCGGTTCTACAGTGAATCTTTTAGCAGTTAATGGTTCTATTGCAGCAGATTTTACCGTGGAACAAACAGGTCTTGGCATAGTGTTAGGTACTTTACCAATAAGTCCTGAAACAATCGTTAGATTTGCAATTTCAACTTGCAAAATTACAGCTGTAGGGCAGACTAATTGAATAAGGAATGATATTAAAGATATTTAGTGAGTCGTTAGTTATTAATAATTAGTAATTTTATTCTTGAACTAACAGGGGCTTAGTTGAATAGCTAGAAAGACGTATCCATCTCATACGAGTGGTCTTTTTTTAAAATAGAACATTAATAATGATTCTAAATTATTAATTGATTGTAGCCTATTGCCCTTTACTCCATTTTTCACACGAATAAAATACTACAAATGGAGGTGAAAAAATGGATAACTGTAGTAACTGTAATAAACGTTCCTGTTTATGCGGAAGCCAAATAGGACCATTCACAGCCGTCGATCTCTGTGGAATTACTGGTGCTTTTCCTCCTGTAACACCAACAGCATGTAGTGGTCTTTGCGAATATGGTTATATCTATAATCTAGGTGCTGAAACCGTAGCTGTAGAGGCAGATATTATTTTTGATTCAACAGGTATAGTTACACCGGGGATTACGCATGCTCCAGGAACCTCTCAAATTTTTGTTACCACACCGGGAATCTACGAGGTTACTTTTATCGTATCAGGTGTTGAACCTAACCAATTCACACTATTTTTAAATGGTGTACCGGTTGCGCAAGCAGTCTATGGTTCAGGAGCTGGTACTCAACAAAACACAGGTCAGGTAATAATTTCTATACCATCCAGCGGGTTTCTTACACTTAGGAATCATTCTTCTGCCGCAGCAGTAATCCTCCAAACTTTAGCAGGAGGCACACAAACAAACGTAAATGCTTCTATTATCCTTAAAATGTTAAGTCCAATTGTCTAGAGATATAAAACTCTCTTTATTTCAAAACTTCAATAGATTTCATAGTTAGGAGTGATTAACCTTTTGCGCAGGAATTACTCCTTTTTTCTTTTCATAATTATGCACTCTTCCTTTACTGAACGATATCTTTCGATTAATTCTCATATTGTTCAGAAAAAATATTTCACGCACACTACCTTAAAACTGTAACGACCACACCGTTATGGTTTTTTATTTTCAATTCGATTTCCTAGGTCATCCACTATACAAAACCTGCTATTACTACATATTTATAATAGTGTTAAGCAAATTAGCTTAGCTCTGCACCTTTTTAAAAATTTATTGGCTTCGGGTCACTCTGCCTCAAGTGACCCTTTTGAATATAGTTATTTTTAATTAGATGGCAAAAACCTAGATATATTCATAGAGAAAGCATTTAATATAACACATCACACATTTTTCCAATTTTCAATTTGCTAATTTCGCCATTTCCCTTAAGGAGATGGTTTTTTTCATCGTTTTACACACATTTTTATTGTTGTTATGTTTTCAACTTAAATTACATATATTTATTTTGGGATAGCAACCTGTTGCATTGCATCGCCCCAAGTTGTACTTGCACAACGCTATCCCGCTAATACATAATAAAAAGTTTGATTATGTGCCTTTGTTACAATAATCTTCATTAATGTTGATTTATTTATGAATTTTTTTTTTTATTTCATCCATACTATCCTTGTTTGAAAAATGGCGAAAAATTAGAAAAGGAAGTGTAGTATGGGTATACTTAGTGGAAATCCAAAAGATGAACCATTACATTATGGTGAAGTATTTAGTGTCTGGACAAATCTAGCAACAAATAATGGCTTAATTGCTGGATATCAAACATTTTATAATCACGCTGGTGATGAAGATTTAAAAAAAATTATTGAAGATATCATCCAACTTTTAAGAGACGAAGTGAAACCGTTAGAAAAGGTATTAAAAACTAACGGCGTTGGCTTACCTCCTGCACCACCCGAGCGTCCGGTAGCAAGAATTGAAGACATTCCTCCTGGAGCAAAATTTAATGATCCAGAAATTAGTGCTGCACTGTCAGTAGACCTTGCTGCTGGATTAGTTGCATGTAGTCAAGCAATGGGCACTTCAACTCGAGAAGATATTGCTTTAATGTATGGTCAATTCCATGCAGCAAAAGCTCTACTCGGTGCTAAACTACTACGTCTTAATAAGACTAAAGGTTGGTTAGTTCCACCACCATTACATGTAGATTATCCAGAAAAATAATATTTATTTACCTGGCAAACCGTCTCCCCAGTATCAAACTGGGGATATTTTTGCATCGGCCCAAGATGTTTTTGTACTATCCCACTATAGCAATAGGTAAGACTTTGAAGTTATCTCCATCTTTTCCCCTGCTCCACACCGTACGTGAACCTTTCAGCTCATACGGCGTTCCATCTTATTCTTTTAGACTAAAGCAACTAAATTACATTTCTTACGAAATTGGTTTAATTTCTCCAATAGTTTACCATCCAATCGGAGGAGGCTCTTATATCTTTCAATCGTCTCTGTTTCTGTAGCGTGTATTAATTTGTGAACATTTTTATGCACTATTACAAGGTTCTTAAATTCATCTGTACCTCCCATATGGCGAGGGATTTTGTGATGACAATGGACTTCTTCTGCTACTAAGAATTCACCTGTTACAAAGCAAGCAAAAGCAAAATGACCGCAAGTCCAGCAAACCTTTTCACACATAAATTGACCCCCTGCACAATATCTTTCGATTTCACTTACCTATATTCGATTACCCTCACAGACGTAGTACCTCGCTCAATACATTTACGCTCTATTCGTTCAAGTAATTTGAAATCCACGGATCCGTTGAAAGTAGACATCAATTTTTTTAATCCATGATTTTGAGATACTTGCATCTTTTGTTTATTTACTGATGACACAAGCTTTTTAGCTTTTTCTATTGCATAATTCTTGCTGATAGATTTAGATAACATCATGCCTGTAAGATAATCTGATACAATCCACATATCGTATTTTTCATGTAATCGAGCTGGTCTGTGCAAAGCTAAGTAAACCCCGTTGTGTAATATTAATTGCTGCACTAATACTTCACGCTGAATTGCTCCAAATGGTCCCGGATGTGCTACAAACATTTTCATAAAAATTCCCCTTTCGTTTCTGAACAAGATCTTTCTATTTTTTAACTGCCCCAACACGTCTACGTTTACTTTCGCTCACTTCAAATACCTTGCCATGCTGCCACTGGATAGAATCTTGTCCGTACTCTTTAGGCTCCAGAACCTCTACAACTGCCCCTTGTTGTACGATGTATACTCCGTCACCCATCGCGCCCAAATTAACCATATTGCCCATATAAGCCCCTCCCTGTTATAATTACTGTAGTTGTATTAAGCGAGAGGCTTAATTGTAGGGCTACGGCTGCAACCGTAGCTCTACGCTATCCATTCCAATTCACGAACATCACATAAAACGACTTCCTCAGTAAATTGAACTTCCACAGTATTTCTTTTTATTTCAACCACTGTTCCGATTTTTTCAATCAGATGATCACAATAATATTTCCGATAATTATGAATCTCCCGATCTATAGACTCATCCAAAAGTTTAAGTTTCACCCTATCATGCTTTTGAATAGCTTCATGTTTTGGCTCTACTGGGTAATCAAAGATGTTTAACTGCTGCATGCTATATCCGTTTTAGACACTGGACCACGTTTACCAGTTAGCCCCTGCCATACCTTCCACTCATTTAGCTCTTGCTTTGTAATGTCGTAATACTCTGCAATTTGATAGTTTTTCAAGCCCATCTCTTGCAAATCCAAGTACCGATCTATTGTTAAAACCATACCGTGCTCAGTCTTTGATTCTGCTAAAATATCAGTCTTATTTTTTTTACAAGATACTTGAACATCACGTTTATTTAGGTTTAACAAGCTTTTACCGATTTCATTGAACTTTATGAAGATGTCGCAAGACTTACAGCTTTTAGCATTACGATCATATCGATTTAGACAAATAACACAGTGCTGATTGTGTAAAGCATTTTGCTGCTTTAAAAGCTCAATTCTGCTACTCATACAACTTCCCTCCATCTACATTTAGGAATCAATCATATTCAGGATTTGATATTTCTAATTCAACATCATCTTCATCAATGATTAACTTTGCACCACTCGCATAAATTTTGAATAATGTTTCTTCCAATCCTCTCAGACCTTTCATAACAGCTTTGATGTCAAATTCATCAATAGAGCGACTTCCTCCAAAACCATTATCATTAATTTTGACCGAATAAACTTTCCCACTTTCATCTACGTGCAATCTGTATTTGCAATCATATTCCCTAATATCTTCTCTTGCATCTAAAGCAATCCACCACGCTCCGTAAGGCTTGTCTATGTGAAGTGTCATTTCATGGTATTCTTCATAACCAATTTCTTCCAAATCTTCAATTTCCTCTTTTAACTCTTTAACAATTTCTGATAATTTGTACTCTCGTTTCGAGTCAGATAGTAAACCTTCAATTTGATTTTTAATTTTAGCAACACCTTGATTTGTAATCTCGTCATCTAATTTGTCCTTAATAGCCTGTAAGATTAAATGATTGTATGTTGATAAATTTAAATCATTAAAATTGATTTGTAGTGCTTCTTTAGCTTTAGATTTAAGGTCTTTAGAGAAGTCACTCCAACTTCCAAATAAGTCCTTTACAACATCATTAATAGTTGATTCAACGTGCTTTTCTACAATCTCCTGAACCTTTCCTTCTGATTGCATTTTTGCTAAACTATCCATCACCATTTTATTTAAGTTCATTTAATACTCCCTCTTTCGTATTATTATTTTTGGGTTACTTTTGATTGTCTCTCCATCACGCAGCACCAATGACCGCTGTAGTGATGTCTTGTGAATTTGCCAACCATACGCCATTTTCGTTTTTCATTGTCAATAACCTTCTTTTGCAAGTCGTGTTGCGTAACTGCATTGACCACTTTACGTCCATAAAAATGATTACCCACTGCTTACACCACGCTCTCATTCATGCTCTTTTCCATTTGAGCATCATACATACGATTCAGTTCTTCGTCTGACAATTTATCAAGGTATTGCTCTGAATACCCTGTCATTAAGTGGAGAATAAAAACTAATTCATTTCGCACTCTCTTTAGCCCTCCCTAACTTTTCTAATATTCTTTGACGTTCGGCTTCAAAGTCTATTTCTTGACCAACCTCTACCGAACTTGAGTTTCCTTCATTACGTTTGTGGAACCAATCAGGCACAACTTCTTGACGCCCTTTACGGTAGCTCGATGTAGTTGCATTAGATTTAGCTTCTTTAGCTTTATCAGCTTTAATTTGGCGTATAAGTGTTGTTGCCTTTTCACGTAGCTTTTTTGTTGAGAGAATATTAGTTTTCCAAAATGAATTGGCTTGTGACCAATCAATTAGATATTCGATTTGTTCAACGGTTCTGTTATCCTGTTCCATCATCAAGCGAATAGTATCAGCCCAAGTGTTCATGTTTGGTTGTTTAAAACTGGGGTCATCAATCAATATCTTTTGATAGAGTCTATTAGCTAATTGGTAATGCACGGAAGATTCGTCGTAAACTCGTTTGCGACTGTTCCCTTTTCTCTGTGTATTCTCTGTAGTAGTCTCTGTGTATTCTCTGGTTATTGGTACCGCCATTTTGTCGTGAACGTTCACGTCATTTTGTCGGTTTCCTATCTGACAATTTGTCGTTTTGGATTCCGTCATTTTGTCGCTTTGCATTCCGTCATTTTGTCGCTTTGCTTTTTCATGCAGTTCTTGAAGTGTTTCGTATTTAATTCGATACCATTTTGTACGATCCATTTTAAGCTTGTTATAGTTGCCAGTAACAAGGATTTCTATGTCTTCGAGACTCTGAATAACACGTTCTAATGTACGTTTCGACCAAAAAGGAAACTCCTCATGCCACTCATCTATAGTTTTGTACACCCATTTGTGACCATCACGCACATTAGTTGATACACGTGACCAATAATGTACTTGTTGTAAAACTATTGCATTGTTTAACCCAATTTCTGAAGCAAGTGTTGGTAACACTTGCAAAGGTGGTTCATTAATTAATAGATTCATAGTTGCTCGCTCCCCACTGTACAACAAATCTCAATGCGTCCTGTAGCTCATGTTGCTTCACGTCACGATAAGAGCCCACTTGATAGCGTTCTTTAATTGCGGACCATATTGCTCGAAATAGTGCTCTTCTGGCATCCTTTTCGTTCCCTGCCAGTTCAAAAACTCGTTTATTCACTTCTTTTCGCAAACGTAATTGTTCACCTGAATGCAATGTAACTTCTTGTAATCTCTGTTCCAAAGTTGTCACCCTACTTTCAAGTTGTTGATAATCACCTAGACTAATTGCCAAAGTTTGAGTTCGTTCATTCTGTGGCTTGTCCAACATTGTGTAATAACTATCAATGAGTACACGATAGACATCTTTAGCCTGCTTGCTCTTAGAAAACTGAGCATGTAGAAAAGCCCCTTTTTCAGTCCAAAGATAAAGAACCGAAACATATTTAAGGGTAGCGTCATTTTGACGCACGCCTTTAAATGCTTTCAAATCCTCACCTGTTAGAGCAAAGTAATGTACGCCAAGTTCGAATTGCTCCTGATTTCGTTGAAAGTTACGATTGATAGTCTTGCTATCTGTTTTAAACGATTCAGCGAGTTGTGCACTTGTTAAGACACGTAAATTCCCATGGACAATAATTTCTGGTAGCATTTTTACTCCCCTTTCTTGCTGTTTCGTTACATTTTCGTTATAATATTTTCAATGTTATTTTTTAAGTTGCTTACTCGCATGCCAGTGCTTGTAAGCTTTTTTTATGCTTACTTTTAAGGGTTGCGTCATTTTGACGTACGGCTCTGTAAATATCCATATATCGCTCGACTGGTTCTTTTGCTAACCATTCTTTTACGTTAATCTTCACATGGATCACCTTCCTTTCCGATGCATTCCCATCATCGGACTCATAAGCTTATTGCTTATGAATCCTGTGACGAGAACGAATCAAACAGCTTTCAATGGTTCTCTAAATCTTCTACTAGTTCAATAGCGTCTTTAATAGCATTTACTCGACCCTTTTGTGCCAAATAATCCTTTTGATTGCTCATATACAAACAACTATCGAAAGCTTCGGCCACATCGACCGCATAATCCCTTAGTAACTCTTCCTCCTGTGACAAAAATGTACGTAGTTCCTCTAATACTTGTTCCATGCAAATTCCTCCTCTATTGACTTATATACAGTTCTTGTCCATAATAAAGAAACAAGGTTTTTATTAAATTTTTGAACTGTTCACCTACCAAAGTTACAGTTCAAACATGATGCAGGTGCTATTGCGCTTGCATTTTTTTATTTTCAGCCTTCCGAACAGCTACCAACTGCACACCATCTACTTCTGCTGAAAGATGTTCTTGTTCAAATTCTTGAAACATTGAAGATATAATGCGAATCTCCTTTACACCTTCTGTTAAACGCTGAAAATATTCATACGTCACTTGCACTTTGCAAATCCCGTCATAAAAATCTGAAGATAATATCCCTGCCTTCTGTGCCATTTCCTGCTTTTCCATTAGCATCGATAACAAATCCTCCATCTGGAAATTTGAATAACACATATCTAAGTTGGCATTTGCTAACCTATGAAGCTTAAATTTAGATGCTTCAAGAAAAGCCAGAAATGCTTTAATTTTCTCCATCCCTTTGTCACCACTTTCAAAATAATGTTGTCTCTTTATCCAACGTAGATTTTGTATAATCCACTTTATTTCCATCTTTGAACCCCATTTGATAAGCTTCTATTTCTTCAACAGGTGGAATCTTGTAAGATAGACCTTTTTTGTTTCCAAATCTTTTATCATATTCCTGCTTTACTTCTGTTGGGAGTAATACCATTAATCCGTATTCTTGTTCCATTGCTTTTACTTGTTCTTCGAATTTCTCTTTTAAACCATTCAAAAAACCTCTAGTGTATGAATTTTTCAATTCAGTAGTCATCCTTTTGGTTCTATGGGTTTGGGTGCTATCGTAGTAGTCGTTAACGAATTTCTGAACGTAAAAACTTAAAACATCATAAGCTAGCACGTACATTTCTTTAGCGAGAGATACATCACTATCAAATCCCATAAACATAATTGCTCTTTTCTTTTTTGTTTCACCTTTTATGATTTTATTGTTGTAGTACCAAGTAACTCTAAAATTTTGTGTGATTATATTCGCTAATTGTCGCTCCCACCAATATAAGGTTTTATGAGCTGTTGCTTGACCTTCTGATATAGCTCTATCATTCTCTTTTTCAACTATTTCTGATGAAGAAATATCATATTTAATCATTAATTTTTGAGCCATCATAAATGCAGTCTGGCATTCTTCATCATTTTGATGATCATTTGCAAGTGCTAACAAACCTTTGATTTTTTCAATAATTGATTCATTACGCTTTGTCATTTTTTCACTTCCTTATGAAAACTTAATCAAATAAACCAACAAACAAACCCACCAATAACCGGAAGCAATGTTTGTAGAATAGTAAGCCCGTCCATGCCCATTAAGAATGCAACAGCAACTTCTTGTGTGTTTGTCTGCTTGAACCATTCCATAAATGTGACGGCATCTGGAACTTTTACACTGTTCTCAAATTTCGAGATACAAGGCTGCGTGCGATTCATGCGATGTGCGAGCTCTTCTTGTGATAGACCTGCACGCTCGCGACATGCTTGCAATATGGAGCCCATTTTCATATTCTCACCACCTTCCATATTCCAAACTGGAATACTCTATTTAGTTGTTGTACGTTAAAATTCTTATATGAAGCGTTAACCAATGGATCTTAATGGCTTCACATTTTGTTCCACCCACTCCGTATGCTCTTCCACCCATTTCATAAATAAATGTGTTGGAATTAACACACCTGCCTCACGTAGTACAGGAAAATCAGCCCTCCCTAATAGCTCTGAAGTCTTCGTATTTCCGATGCGCAGTAGCTGTTTCAATTCCTCCCTCGTTAACATAGGCGGCAGTGGTCTTACTTGCCAATCCAAGTCATTGATCGCTGCCCTCATTTCCTCTCTAATTAATGCTCGAAGTTCGACAGAATCAAAATTTACATTAATCAAAGCCTCACCTCCATTATACTTTTTGATTTTTATCCATTTTTGGAATTAAATTCAATAATATATTTTCGTCTCTTTTCGTCCCTTCAAAAACATTGAGATATCAACTACCGAAAATTAGATAGATTTTTGTTTTCTTTCGCATGCTTTCGTGATAACTGGAAAAAATGTGCCCCCTTCCAAGTCAATTACTTTTTTATAAATCAGGAAACAATTCGAATAATGGTGTTTCTAGTACAATTTTCAACTGTAAGGAAATCTCTAATCCTGGATTAGACCGCCCACTTTCAATAGCACCAATCATTACACCTGAACAGCCAACCATTTTACCTAGTTGTGCTTGTGTAAGCTTTCTCGCTTTTCTTTCCGCAATCATTCGTTCACGTTTAGCCCCCTTTATATTCCTAAATTCATCTGAAGGAACAGGCTTTTTGAGTCTTTTCTTACGTTTTGGCTTTGTCATACTCCATCCCAAATTCCTCATCTCCTTCACAAGATGGTAACATTTAGTTGCATTCGAGTTCAAAAAAAATTTCTTCAATGGTACTTGAATAATAAATCGCGATTCTTCTAGCTAATTCTAAAGAAGGTGTTCTTGTACCACTTTCAATAGCACTCAACATCTGCCTTGTAATATCAAGGCTCTTTGCAACTTCAGTAATTGTTTTTTCACCACGAAGTTTTATCAGTTTCTCTCTCACGCTTCACCTCTCCTTATTGGCAACTTTTGGTTACCTTACAAATCCAATATAAAGCAACATAATGTTACTGTCAATATCTTTTTAGTAACTTCTAGTTGCACACAGTAACTTATTGTTGCGTTATAATTGTATTAATTATTAAAATACATAAATTTATATTTCGAAAGGGGAATTACTATGTTTTCAACTAGACTTAAAATGCTCAGAACTCAACATCGTAAGACCCAACAAGAAATTGCAGATTTATTAGGTATCACGAGGCAAGGTTATGCAAAATATGAGAATAATTTAGGGGAACCTGATAATTCTACATTAACTAAGTTAGCAGATTATTTTGGAGTAAGCACTGATTACCTATTGGGCCGAACTGATACCCCTGCACTTACACCACAAGAAAAAGACGAAGCTGCTTTCCAAGCCTTCGCCAATGATCCAGAACTTAATGTATTTTATAGAGAGCTTCCCGAATCAGATGAGGAAGCAGTACGCAAACTTCGTAACATTTGGGAAATCATAAAAAACGATAAAAAATAAGGACATGCAAAATGTAGCATGTCTTTGTTAATAAAAATTATTGTAAAAATTAAGTATTTATGGTTATGTAAACAAGGTAAATAATGAATTTGAGTTTCAGTAGTAATATTGTAGCTCTTTATTTTTATTTACTTTTTAGTTCTATTTACGCAAGGATCAATAACCTATTTTTATTACAAATAACTACAAAAACATTAATTTACGTAAGGAGAAAGAAAAATTGTTTGAAACAAAAAATGTACATTTGAATGATTTAGTTTTAGACCCATTAAATCCTAGGTTTACAACAAGAGAAGATAGAAATTTTACTGAAACAGAGACTATTGATTATTTAATAGAATATGAAGAATTAATGACATTAGCAAAAAGTATTAATAGTTATGGTGGTTTTACTCCTGGTGAACGGTTAATTGTTGTTAAAGAAAATAACAAATATGTTGTATTAGAAGGTAATCGGCGTGTGTCGTCGTTAAAGCTATTGAATAATCCTAAACTAACTAGCTTAAATAAACCCATCCCAAAAATTACTAAAGATTGTTCTCAATTTATTAAAGAAATTCCTGTAGATATAGTAAAATATAGAGAAGATGCAGATAAAGCATTACTTAATAGACATATTGACGGAATAAGACTTTGGTCTCAATTTTCTAAAATGAGATTTTATAAAAAGATGGTAGATAACGGTAAGACAATAGATGAAATAAAATCTATCTCTCCTGATTCGCCTTTAACAATTAAAAGAGCTTTACAAAGATACTCAATTCTCACAAATATTATAGAAAATTATAAAATTTTCTGTAGTGATTCTACATTCATAGATAATGTAGTTGATACCTCTCTTCCAACTGAGTTAATTGTATATCGTTTCTTTACTTTTTTTACAGATGAAAATGGTTTAAATCTTAAGTTTTCAAATGATAATGAACTCATACTACCTAAAAATAATATGAAACAAAAATTACTATTAAATATTCTGGTTTTAATAGCGAAAATGTATTGGGAAGAAGAGATTATTAATACTCGTCTACTTAATAAAAAAGAAGAAATTTATAATTTCTTTGAAGGAAAGAAAATTAATCAAAAAACACCAGAAGTTCTTAATGAAACACATGCAACATTGTTAGAATTACTTACTAAATACAAGAATTCTGAAGATGGCTTAGATGGATTAGAAGCTGAACAAGAGGTTGTATCAGATTCAAATATAGAAAATGATAAAGACCAAATTGAACCTGACGATAAACGTGAGATAGATGATAGCCTTGAAAATGATCGGGAAACAGATGATAGCCTTGAGAATGATTGGGAAACAGATGATAGCCTTGAGGATGGCCGGGAAACAGATGATAGCCTTGAGGATGGTCGGGAAACAGATGATAGCCTTGAGGATGGTCGGGAAACAGATGATAGCCTTGAGGATGGTCGGGAAACAGATGATAGCCTTGTTGATAATTCAACTGATAAGGATAAAAAACAAAATAATGGAGGTCGAAAAAGAAAGAATCCTGATGAATACGATTATCTACTAAAGGCTTATCCATTCAAAAATAAATATCGTGAAAATACTCGTATCAACGCAATAATTAGAGAATTAGATAAACTTGAATATAAATTCTTTGGTCTTTCTGTTAACTTTCTTATGAGAAGTCTTTTGGAGAGCTATGCTTACGAATATACACGATTATTTTCAAATCTTGATCATACAGATGAAAATAAATTAAAAGGCTTAACAGTAAAAAACTTCTCATCTAAAGAGCTAAATGAGAAATTTTCACAATATATAGCTCAACATATTGGTAAAATTGAGGATGGCCTTTACGCTACTACTGAAGCACGTATTATTAGTCTTTTTAGTAAATCTAATAACTTTTCTCTTACCCAAAAACTAAATCAATTTGTGCATTTACCTGATTTTAATCCTACTTCTTTTGAGAATCTTGAAAGTTGGGAGAATATCTGTAGAATAATAAAATCTATGGATGAAATTATATACAAATTTTCTGGCCAAAATTAAAGTAATGTTATATTATATCAATGAGGTGATAAAATGGCCAGTCTCTCCCCACTTCGATATCCAGGTGGTAAATATAAAACATATGATTATGTAAAACATTTAGTGCAACAAAATAATTTAACGACATATATCGAGCCTTTTGCTGGAGGAGCTGCTGTTGCCCTCAGTCTATTATTTAATGGTGATGTACGAAAAATAATTATTAATGATATTGATCCAGGAATATATTTATTATGGAGAACCATTATTACAGATCCAGCTGGACTAATACAAATGATTAACGATACCCCTGTTACTCCTGAAGAATGGAGAAATCAAAAAGAAATTTATGCTCAAGGTATTGATGGAGGTGAGCTTAGACTTGCCTTCGCCACTCTTTTTCTGAATAGAACTTGTTTTTCAGGCATTATTAAAGCTGGTATGCTTGGTGGTGAATCTCAAGAAAAAAATACTGTTGATTGTAGATTTAATAAACAAGATATAATTAACCGTATTGAAAACATTTATGCATTTAGAAACCAAATCCAAGTATATAATATGGACGCAAAAGACTTTATAAAAAATGTTATAAAAAAAACTAGAATGTCTCTAACCTTTTTTGATCCACCTTATTATATAAAAGGGCCAGATTTATATACAAATTTTTATTCTCACCAAGACCACGTAGAATTAGCCAAAATTATAAAAAAAACTATGAGAAATCGATATTGGATTTTGACATATGATATAGCAGAACAAATTGAAAAACTCTATAAACGCTATGACTATAAACGGTACAATTTAAATTATTCAATTGCTAAATCTACTAAAGGTCAAGAATTTATTTTTTTCTCTAAAAAAATTGAAATTGGTCAAATTGAAAACCATCTTAATTTGTGTGATCCTATATTATGAAAATAGCGTTATATTAAAGTTTCGCTTCAATCTTTTATCTTTATATATTGTTTATACTTTACCCCACTTCCAAATGGTGGGGTTTTATTGTACACTATACACGAACATTAGTTCTATATTATTTTCAGGAGATGTTTCCATGAAGTACAAAACGCATACAGAGGAGTTCATAGAAGAGTTCTATAATCGGTTAGAAATATTAACAACTGAACATTTAGATTTCAAAACAATATCCTTGAAGCTTGGTATTTATGTTTTTTATTGGCCAGATAAAAGTCAGGCACTCTTTCTAAAAGAGAGTGCATACATATTTTTAAATGAGCAACTTACACATCAGCAGCTATGGCAGGATTTTTGCCATGAACTAGCACATGTCCTTTTACATACTGGAAATCAAAGTCACATGTCTCCTCTATTCCGAGAATATCAGGAGAACAAAGCAAACCACTTTATGTATCATGCCTGTGTCCCCTCTTTCATGTTGGATGAGATAGAACCGGGTAATCTCACTGTCGAATATGTGCAGCAGCAGTTTAATGTGGAATATGATTTTGCCTTTAAGCGATTAAAACAATACATCAGAAGAGAGCACTTATGCTGAAATGGAATAGGAACTGAACTATCTCTGTTCTATATTTGAAAACATAATGATATAAGCATTCAAAATTAATGAAATGAAGGTGAATAATTTGAGCTTAGGTGAGTTATTGAAAGAATTACGTGGTGATGAGGCTTTACGTGATGCAGCAAAGCGTATGGACATTACCTATTCCTACTTAGCTATGCTTGAAAGAGGAAAAGATCGTCGCACTGGTAATCCTATTAAACCAACACCAGAAACTTTGCAGCGAATCGCTAACGCATATAAATGTGATTACCTAAAGATGGTTGAAATGGTAGATTTTTCAATTTACCCTTCTTATAATCCAGCATTAAAAGAACCTTTTGCTCACAATCTCTCATTACAGCAATGGTACAAGTCTCTCCCCCACTGTAATGAGCAAGATGTTGAGAAACTAAAAATAATCTGGGATATATTTCATGAAGGTGGTGACAACTAGTGCATTTCGTTCAAATAAATAAGACAACTTGGCGTTGTACTGGTGAAGGTCCTCGTAACCCTTCCACTGGTAAACGTCGACAAATTACTCGTCGTGGTAAAAGTAAAGGCGAAGCTCGTGAAAGAGTAGAAAAAGCTATTGCTGAGTTAAAGAAAGCATATACCTTTGATGCAAAAATTACGTTTGATGAGTTCAGCCAAGATTGGTTGAAACTTTATCGGATGAAAGGTAATAAGGAAACGACTAATGACCATCGTACCTACTGCATTTCCCTACTCAATCGTTACTTAGCGAAAAAGAGAATGACTGCCATCTCAACTATTGAATTACAAGGTGTCCTCAATCATCTATTTGAAAACGGCACTGCATTTAATACGCTGCGTGGTACTCACAATGCAGCTAAAATGATTTTTGCCTATGCAAAAGAAACTGGATTGATTGAGATGAACCCTGTAGACGCTACTTTTGTTCCAAAGAAAAAAATGACGTTAGAGGAAGTTACTACTGAAGAAACAGTGAAGCTTTATTTAGAAACAGACGAATTGAAGGAATTTTTAAGTTACGTGGACAAACACCGTAATATCATGTATCGTACTTTGATTTACACAATTGCTTTCACAGGTATGCGCCCAGGAGAAGCTGTTGCTTTAAAGTATGAAGATGTCGAATTAGAAAAAAAGGTGATCCACATCAACAAAACGGTATATGCGAAAAATGGTGTACGTGGTGACTTTGAGCTTACACCCCCAAAAACATTAGGTAGTATCCGCTCCGTGGATATTGATGATATTGTGATAGAAAAACTGAAACAGCTTTATCAATGGCGTGAAGATCGTGAATGGGTAAAGTCTGAATTTGTATTCGGTGACAAGGAAGGTATCCCCCCTACCGTCAAGATGCTCAACCAAACCGTTCGACGCCTTGGCGCCCTTACCGATATACAAAAACAATTTCGCACCTATATCCTCCGTCATACACATATTAGTCTGTTGGCAGAGGCTAGTGTGGACTTAAATTTCATTATGAATCGTGTTGGTCACAAAAACTCTGACACCACTACGAAAATTTATTTACACGTTACTTCTGGAATGCGCGCAGCTGCAACTGAAAAAATGCATGCTAAGTTCACAGAGTTGTTAGTAGAATAATCTTTTTCATAGTTACAATTTATTTGAACACCATAATAAAATAAGTATATACTGGAAGAAATCTGAATGAAAGTGGTGTCAACAATATTGAAATCTAAATTTTATTCTAGTATCTCTCCAATTAAAACTAGTTGGTCAAAATTTTTCACACCAGATATACACCAATGTTTATTAGACATAGAATCAAGAATTGGACCGGATTATGACTCAAGTCGATTTAAATAATGTTAACGTTGTCATTTTTGGCAGGGATCCTTACCCAGGATTAGTACAGGACACACCAATAGCAACAGGTCGAGCTTTTGAAGTAAGAAACTACTCATCCTGGACAGAACCAACAAAAAATGCCTCTTTACGGAACATATTTAAGTTATTGTATATGAATGAATATCAAAAATTACCCGCCATTAAACAAATGAGAAAAAAAATAACTAATGGTACTTTTAAACTTTCACCACCTACTGATTGGTTCAGCAAAACTGAATCTGAAGGTGTATTATGGCTAAATACTGCATTAACATGTAAAAAGGATGGTAAACCTGGAACTCACGTTAAAATTTGGGAAGAATTTTCAAATGAATTAATTAAATTTATTCATAGCAATACTAACCAGGTTACATATGTCTTGTGGGGACAAGCAAGGGTATTAAAACCTCAACTAAAGAAGATAGGTGTCCCTGTTAGTAAAATTTTTGAAAGTGACCATCCCTCATCAACAAGAAATAAACAAAACACTAGCTTTTTTAAACAAAATTTCATAGACTCTATTCAAAATGTAAATTGGTTTGTTTAATAATGACTAACTAATAGGAAGTTAAATTTTTAGTAATAACTATTTCCTAATCAATTAAAGATAAAACAAGAATAAATGTTTACTTTCCGTGACTTTTTTCAAAAATCAACTTGAAATATCCCCTATAACCCTTGATATATCAAGGAATCAAAAAAGCATGAACGCTTATATTCATCGTAAGCGTTCATGCTTTTACCCTCTTTCATATGTATTCGCAATGGTTATTATAGCAAGGTTTTACGTCATTGTATAATGATTCGATTTCACCGTTATTCACTTACTTTCGGAATTTTGGTTGCTTTTTTGTTGCTTTAGTTGCTTTTTATTTTTAGATAAACGTTTGTATTTTAACCGAGAACCAAGGGAATAAAACTGACGGATCTTCTTGGAGAATAAGATAACTAATCAAAGTTGTCTGTTTTTTTGTATGTACTTTTCCCTACGAATTCCCTAAAATGGTAATTTAGAGGAGGAATATAAATAATGAAAAAATTAGTCTACATAGGAGTTTTGTCTGCACTTTTACTTACTGCTTGTGGCGAGGAAAAAGCTGAAGTAACAGATAAGCCTCAGGAAGCATTAGATAAAGCTAAAGAAAAAGATGCGGAGAACGAAGCTAAACAAAAAGCTAAGGAAGAAGAAAAAAAGGCTAAAGAAGAAGAGAAAAAAGCCAAGCAAGATGCTAAAGAAGCAGAAAAAGAGGCTAAAGCTAAATCGAAAGAACAAGATAAAATAGCTAAACAAAAAGATTATTTTATTAAAAACACTCAACCAGCCATCGACGAGTGGACCAAATCGTACGATCAATTATGGAATAAATATTGGAAACCAACATTCGAAGCAATAGGAAATGGTAGTACTGATGTATACACAGCTTACGATAATATGAAAGCTTTGAAAGAAGGATATGGAGAGTTAACTCTTAAAAATTCATTACCAGTTGATGAATTAAGTAAGCAGCAGAAAAAAGATGTTAAAGATGCTATGGATCAGTTTAAATATGCAGCTGCTTCAAGACAAATGGCTGCTGAAAAGGCTATGAAAATGTTCGATGAAGGCAACTTTTCTCCTTCTCAGATGGATAAGATAAAATCTGATATTACAGCTTCTGATAGTCAATTATTGCAAGGAATTGTCGGGATTACAACAATTAAACAAGAATTAGGCTTAATTGAAGACGTAAAGAAATAAGTCCACTCAAATGAGTGGCTTTTTTCTTTACATAAAAAATAGGCACTTTTCTAATCAGTCCCTTTCATTTGTTTATATGGCTTAAAAGTAATTTCTCAACCTTCGTTTTCAATGTTTGATTGGCATATCGTAATACTAGGTCATCTCTAGGTGTTGTAACGGTCTAGTCACTAAAATTTTCGTCAATATTCTCCCACTTAACGATTTTTATTTTTTCTTTAGCTAATACCCTTTTGATGTTGTTATAGTCGTTAATTGCCTTTTAGTAGTTTTTTCAATCATTGGTAGATAAATCTTACTCAATTTGAGATTTCCTAACACTAAGAAATCTCGCTGTAATGATTGTATTGCCAAATCCAATTTTAGTGCCTAATTTTGAAGTAGCCGTTTGGTCTACAAAGGGACTAGCTGCAAGTGTCTGTATACTTTGCTTGTCACACACCAAAAAAATGGATTTTAATCCACACTAACAATTTAGCAGTTACTAATTTAATAGGTATTAATTACAGTTTTCTATTTGTCTATGTACTTCTTCCTCCAAATTTCCTAGAATGGTAATATAAAGGGAGGATTTTCAATGAAGAAAAAACTAATTTTTAGTGCAGCATTAGTATTAAGCTTAGGATTAACTGGATGTGGAAGCGATTCATCAAAGGACGATAAGCCAAAAGAGAATGGTGCTAAAACTGAAGAACATCAAAAAGTTCTAGCTAAAACAACAGATGATGTAATTAAACATTTTAAAGATGATGGTTTAGAACTAGGAGAAGCTTCAGACTTACCAAAAGATGAATTTGGAAATATCCGAAAAGAAGGTAAAAGAATTTTTATCCCTTCTCTCGGTGATAATTCAGGTGGTCGAATATTTTTATTCGATAATGAAGAAAATCTAAAAAAAGCAAAGAGTTATTATGATGAATTAGGAAATTCAAGTCCTATGTTTTATTCTCACACTCATCAAAGTGGAAAATTTTTATTACAAATGAATGGTGATATGGAAGATAATGAATTTGCTAAGTATGCATCTTCACTAGAAAAAGCTGTAACAGGTTCGACTGACATTAAAATAGAAGAAAGCAAATCCAATAAAGTAGATAATTTAACAGAAGCGAATGTTGGTGATGTAGTGAAAGATGATTTTGCAGGTACATATACAATCACGGATTTATATGAAGCACCAACTGAAAAATACAAAAGTGCTGATGTTGAATTTTCAATTGATGGCATGAAAACAGCTAAACTTGTTGCGCGTGATCCAAAAATGATTGAAACAGAAGCTGAAACAAATGTACTTATCCTATCGATAACGGGAGAAAATTTATCTGATGACACTTTAAGTTTTCATCCAAATTCAGCGAAAATGACTACTGATACAAAACGTCAAATCAATTCTATTGTTGAAATTTCTCATTTTGAGTCCGAATTTATTGGCAAAGTAATACAAAAAGGTGAAGTTATATTTGATTTAGGAAAAGAAGGTTTAGAAGGTGTCAAAGAATTAAAATTTGTTTTTGATAGTGCTTCAAAAGATAACAGATTTATTGGCGAAAAAGTAACAGTAGTTGTGCCAGTAAATAAAAAATAGTCACTCAATCGTATTTCACCCCAAAAGTTAGACAAAAAATCTATCTTTTGGGGTGACATACAGTTAGATGTGACTCATAATATTATTTTCTATGTAATTTAATCCTTTCGATTCAACCTTGGCGTTATACAAGGAAACCGATATTAATTTATTCTCTAGACATTCACGATAAATGCTCGCACCAGAAATGAACCCTTTTTCTTGGATCATTTCAACTATTTCTCCGAATGTTTGTTTTTCTATTTCAAAATCATAAAATTTAGGCTCTTCCTGATTAATTAATCCTTCTAGAATATCTAATATTAATTTTTCCTTATCCAAACAATGCTACCTCCAATCTATTTAATAATATAGATTAAAAGGTAACATTTGTCACATAATGACTCCATAATAAATAGCCTTACCGTGCAAGCCCCTTAACTCTCCCCTGTTTTGGAATGTTTCTCCTTTTTCATACTTATATAAGAACTATGAATTTTGTTTTTTATGAAAGAGGCACAAGGTTATTTATGCTGTAATGTATATATAAATTATGTTTATTCCTCTAAAAGTAGGGAAAAGACAAAATATAGAGTCAGATTCTATATTTTTGGGAGGGATTTATAATGGCAAAACGAAGAACAGGTGTTGTAATTGCAGGGTTAGCTTTAACAGCATTTTATTTAAGTAAAAAAGAAAACCGTGATAAAGCGTTAAGTATGCTCAATAGCGCAAAAGCTAAATTAGGATCCTACTTAAATACTACGGAGATAGACAAAAACATATCAGAGCGGATAACTGCTCAAGCAGCGACACGAGCTGGAACATCTCCAACAAAAATAGCTTCAAACGAAATGGTTGCTGAAGGTGGAGGACATACAGGTATCCATTTTTTCAATGAAGAAATTCAGGGTAAAGAACAATAATAACAAATAGCTTTCTCCGTTCGCGTAGGTATACTTTGCTCATTTTTCAACTGTTCAATTGATATCGGATAATACTTATTCTTATCAACTGTTATGCCACTAGGCTTAGAAACATAAATCGACCGCAAAGCTTTCTTAAAGAAACGCTTTGCGGCTTTTTTATCTCTTTAAGGTTTCTGCACTAGAACCTCTTTTGCTAGACCCCCTTCTTTCCCGATCTCCCCCTCTTTTTCTAATACATCTCCTTTTTTATCGTTTTCAAAAGTATCATACATTTTCTCTTTAATGAATAGTGCAGGAATTAACCCCATGATTGCATAAGAAATACCTAACACAGCTAGTCCAAATCCAATTGATTGTGAAGTAGCGATAATTCCAATAAGGATAGGAGCTATAGCTGCACCTATTCTTCCCGTATTATAAGCCGCACCTACAGCGGTTCCTCTAATATGAGTCGGGAAGCTTTCACTTAAATAAGTAGCATTTACACCATACGGCGCTCCGTATACGAAACCTAGAATAGTCATTAAAATAATGATGTTTCCTGGTGATTGATAAAAATATATGACTGGTAGCATGACTGCTGTAGATAATCCTGCAATGACGAAAACCCCACGACGACCAATTACATTGGCAACCCAACCAGCAAGTGCTTTACCAAGAATCGATGCTGTATATGTTCCAATTAAATATCCTGTCATTTCTTTGAAATTAAAGCCTAATTCTTTCACTATATACGTCGGTAACCAAGTACCTATCCCGTAATAACCGAATTGCAATAGAGAAGAAGTTAATATCCATAATAGAAAGATTGTAAAAACTTTCTTATCTCTAAACAAAGCAAGCCATTCATTTGATTTCTTAACTTTCGATGTTTTAGCTTGTTTTTTAGCCAATCTCCAGCCAGTAGGTTCGGGTACTTTTACTCGAATATAGATCGCCACAACAACCGGGAAGATTGAAATTAAGAATAATGGTCTCCAACCATATTCAGGTAGAATCGCGCCCGCTAATAAAACCGCGACTAAATATCCTAATGAATAGGAAGAACCTAATACGCCCATAATCGTTACTCTATTTTTAACTTTTACATATTCAGCCATTAACATTGTGGCCAAAGAATATTCAGCCCCCATACCAATTGCTGATATGAAACGAACAATAATAAATTGTTCATATGTCTGTACAAAAGCTAAAAGAGCGGTTCCAACTGAGAATAAGATCATCATATAGGTCATCATTTTAACACGACCAAAGCGGTCAGATAACCAACCTCCTAGGATTCCACCAAGTGCCATCCCTAATAGAGAGAATGTACTGATCCAACCAGCAGCCTTGGTATCTAAGACGAATTCGTCAATTAGGCTCGGCATAGCCAATGACAGCATTTGGATATCCATACCATCAACTGTTAAACCTATAAAACTAGCTACAAATACAATTTTCCATAGATTTGAGTTCTTTTCCATAACATATCTCCTCCGCATTCCTAGATTGTTTTGAAAGAATAATCTATAAGCAAAATGAAGATACTGCATAGAATGTTTTGGCAAAGAAGATATAATAGTATTGTTTTCTAGTTTAGATTTCAAGTAGAGGTAATATACATAGAGGTGGAAGATTCTTATGAAGATTAAACATCTCCTACTTGTTTAACCGCGAATGATAATTTTTAATTTATTTGGAAATGAACGACACCAAAACAATTTATACGGTATTTATTACCTCCCTTTAAATAATTATACATTTTATCGAATTATTTTCAAATAATTCCGAAAGTTTAACGAACAGATATAATCACTTTAATCCAATAGAGAGATGGCTAATGGAAAATGTACACTTATATCACGAAAGTTTACGCCATTTAGCTTAAGAACTGTTACATAATAAAAGCCCTCCACATTCATCTGCGGAAGGCATAATGTTTATTTCTACTCAGTTATATTCCCTCGTAAAACGTCCCAATACACACCGTAAAAAACTAAACTTTCAAAATTGAATTGCTCTACGATATTCCAAATCTGTTCACCTAATCCATCAATGCATTCCATAGTAAATCTAACGTAGCAATTATCGTTAATTTGTTCTACTTCAACATTATCTACACCTTTAATACAAGATAAGTAATGTGCAAATTCATAGGCTTCTTTTAGATTGGTTGTAAAAACTGAGTCATTCCTTATTACACTCAATTAAAATACACCGCCTTTCATCTACCTTCTTCGATAACGGTAGAATGCATAAAAATAAATATTTTTGGAGAACTAATTTCAGTTTATAGTTTTCATCAATTTGAAAACCTTACTTTGAATAGTATTTTATTTGGCGATTCCTTTGTTCTAATGATTAAAAAATCATATGATAATGAATTGACAAACGACATGAATAAAATTTGCAAAAGATATGAGAAATTATAAAGAATGATAATATGATTAAATCATTTACATTAATTGAGTTTAAAAATTGCTTTAAAAGAAACATAATTATGTATTTCACACAAACAATTTTGTAAATATAAAGCAATAATGGATTGTTTTCTCATGAACATAATAGTAATATTTACTCGAGGTCATTAAACCTAATGTTTTATTACATCAATTAACAATAATAAAGGAGAATCTACTTTAATTACTATTGTTATTATGTAGTTCATGGTAAAACAATAAAAATAATTCTAGGAGGAACATTTATGAAAAAATTAGCTACTTCAATTATCGCAGGTGCATTTTTAATCGGTGCAACAATGAGCATCCCGACACCAATAGAGGCAGCAGCGAAAACATACAAAAATTGCACAGAGTTAAATAAGGACTACAAAGGTGGCGTTGCTAAGGATGCCAATGTGAAAAACAAAGGCGGAAAAACAAAATACGCACCTTTTGTATCAGCTGAACTATATAAAGCAAATGCTTCGAAAGATCGTGACAAAGATGGTATTGCTTGCGAGAGATAAAGTTTGAATTCTGTTAGGGTGAATAATATGAGTTTATTTTAAGGAATAACTACCTCGGCTGAAGCTGATGTGGACCTTCATTACATCGATGCATTCTAAATTCACTGCCCTACTCGATGATTAATCCTCAAAACGTTAATCAATTTCTTATTGTATCAACGTTTACAAAGGTTTTTTGGTTCAAGTTGGTTCAAATCGGCTTGAACCTCATAAAGAACTTAACAGATTTTTTCCTAAGGTGGTAATAAATACATTGATATTATCTCAGTGTAACTTCTAGTGGGAAAGGAGTTTATAGGTGAAAAAAGAGAGTGATCGTTTATATTTCATCGATAATTTAAAAATAGCTTTAATTATGCTTGTAGTAGCTCACCATGCTGGACAAGCTTATGGACCAGGTGGTTGGTGGTATTTTTTGGATGATGAATCTATCAATTGGTTGGGCAGATTTTTCTCTGTAAATGCAGCATTTTTTATGAGTTTGTTTTTCTTTTTATCAGCCTATTTTCTCCCCCAATCAATCTCAAGAAAAGGGCCGAAACGGTTTTTAAAAGAACGGCTTATTAGAATTGGTATTCCATTACTACTGGGATTTCTCGTGATGATTCCTATTCTGATGTATTTATATTACATTAATTTCAGAGATTATGAACCCATCCCATTTTTTTCTTACTATGTTAATATATTTTTTGGACTTGGTAATGAACCCGCGAATTGGACTGGGCCATCATGGCCTGATATGCAATTTGGCCATTTATGGTTTTTAGAGCATTTACTTGTGTATGCGATTGTGTTTTCGGTCTGGACCTTCTTTACATCTAAGAAATTCACACAAAAGTCTGATAGAAACATTAAGGTTTATCAGATTCTCTCCCTGTGGTTGGTCGTTAGTTTAGTGACTTTTATTACAAGGATATGGTTTCCTATTGATCATTGGACAGCTTTTTTAGGATTTATTCAAACTGAATTTGCACATGTACCACAGTATGTGACTTTCTTTTGTTTAGGCATTATGGCTTATCATCGCAAATGGTTTTTAACTATGAGTGCGAGAGCAGGATACATCTGGCTTGTTATTGGAATATTAATAGTGACCATTTTGTATTTTGGAGGAAATACGATAGATCCTTTTCTTTTAAAGGGTGGACAAAACTTCGGTTCGTTGGCTCGATCATTAATTGAGACGTTACTGTGTATTTCACTTGTAATCGGTCTTCTAATTATATTTAGAGAGAAAGTTAACGGCGCTAATCGTTGGTCAAAGATGTTAGCAAACAATGTATTTGTTGTTTATTTCATCCATGTCCCAGTAGTTGTCTTCCTTCAATATACATTGAATGACCTACCAATATCAGTCTGGACTAAATTTCTTATAACGGTATTTTTAGGAATCATTCTAAGCTTTTTGCTAAGTCATTTTGTATGGAGAAAGATTCCATACCTCAAAAAAATGATGTAAAAGGAAATAATTTTTAGATAAGTGAAAAAGCCAGCATTAATGCTGGCTTTTGTCTTAATAGGATAATGATGTGTCATAAAAATAATGGTTCTTGTTCAACGGGTGCTTTACTTTAATAAGCTCCATTATTAAAAGTCTTTAAATGTACACATAGCAGTGGAATATATTGGCAAAATGTATTCCACTAACATCTATCTTATTGGTTTAAGTAATGTCAATTTCAATCCTTTGCCATACATTTTTATCCATATAACAATTCCCAAAACGTTGATATAAATGGATTATGATGTATTCAATACACTTAGAATATATCTGTATATTTCTCAAAACATTAATAGGATTCTTTAAAAAGCACAGAGAGTTCTGTGCTTTTAATGTTATAAGATATTTTCTTTATTCCTCAACCTGGTTGTTAGCTGAATAAATTTATATTATTTCCGTTGAAAAATAAGATTAAGTCTCCAATTGCCCCAATACAAAAAAATATAAAATAATAACTTGCAATTGTCACCTTTTTGTTAAATAGTTCCTTGAATGCTTGAATAAACAACTCGTCAAACTTAAACCAGCTTAATATCCAACTAGTTAAAAGAAAACTTATAATCATCATTTGCTCGTTCTGCCCCTGTTATATGAACCTTTTAGAAAATACATCTTTTTCTTTTATAGATTTCTTAAATCTTTTGCACAACAACAGCTTTTGAAAACGGAAATGTATAAAAAAATCGCTTTACTTCAACGCGATTGGAAACTGAATTCAATATTTGAATGTATTCAGAAGTTTTACTGAAATCAGAAATGACTATTCGACCATTTGGTCTTAAAACTCGCCACATTTCAAGAATCGCCTTCCTTCTTCCTTCTACACTTTTAATGTTATGAACTACGAAGTTTGAGACAACAATATCGAAACTTTCGTCCGAAAATGGAAGTTCCCGAGCGTCAGCATCCATGATGTCGATTTCTTTCACACTTTCAGCAACCATATTAGCTTGTAGTTTAGCTTTTCCATTCCCTCCCAAATCCCATTTTGACCAAATATCAGTGGCTGTCACCTTACAACCCCTTTGAGATGCGGAAATAGCTAAAAGTCCGCGACCTGTTCCCACATCAAGAAGTTCATCACCTGATTTAGCTTGTGCAAGGCTCAAAATCACCTCTCTGTGTGCAATTTTGATTGTTGTTGAGTATGTAAACATCCATAGGCCCGTCACAAGACAAATCAAACCATAGCCCAATACAAATCCATTGACTAAACCAATTACACCCGATAACGTAAATACCAGCCCGATAATAATTAAAAAGGCAACCCAAAATGGAGCGTCAACCCCATATCGCATAGTAATTTTCATTTATCTTGACCTCCTTCCCTACCTTGCATACGAAAAGCACTACATAGTGTTTTCAATAAAATGACCCGTTTGTTGCATACTGATTTTTTTATATTTCCATATTAACATACAAAAAATCCTCATATTGGTAATGATTCAAAATAAAAACCATTTTTAGAGGTAATGTAACCGATCTGAACTAAAAATAAATGAATGATTAATATTGTATTCAACTAACATCAATCACTTTGGTTCAAGTAATAACATTTTCAATACTTTATCATACGTTTCTATCTATTTGTAATTTCATGAAACATTGATATAAATGGATTATGAGGCATTCGATATACTTAGAATTTATCTGTATACTTCTCAAACTAGTTTGGGAACAAAAATAGGATAAATGTTGCTGTTTGGTTGCTCTTTTGCAAAATCAGCTTCATTTATCCTCTACAAACGTGATATCAAGACTCCCCCCAAAACTGACCCTTATAGGCCCAATATTTATTGAGTATAAATAGGCTGTCTGCTTTTTATTTCATAATTACAAATGCTAAGATCTACATGTACAAACGCACTCACTTAAAGATGTACACTTTTGATTCACTTTCTCGCATACTAATCATGAGGTGATTAGT